>JAGWZN010000022.1 GCA_018968785.1 Patescibacteria group bacterium | reverse complement strand
GGGGATAAACGGCTTTAAATAGCGGCCGGCCGCGCGGCACACCTTTGGCAACCTCATCCATAATCTGATTCGGATCTTCGGTGTACGGCTCCTCATCGGTCACAAAAACGTAATCGCAAAAACGGGCGGCCAGCGCACCCATAATCGGCCGTTTGGTCCGGTCGCGGTCGCCGGTGCATCCGAGCACGGCGATCATACGGCCGCGCACATCGGTCCGAAGGGTGCTGTACAGTTTCTCCAGTGAATCCGGGGTGTGGGCGTAATCAACCATCAGGGAGAATCCTTTTCGCGTTTCGATCCGTTCTAACCGGCCGGGTACATGTTCCAGTCGTTCCAGTCCGGCCACGATTGTGCCGAGCTTCAGGTTTAAATTGGAGCAAATTGCCGCCGCGCAGAGGGCGTTTTCCACGTTGAACCGGCCGGTTAACTGAAGATGGACCCGTTGCTCCTCATCCTCGGATTTCAGGATAAAACTGGCGCCGGACGGATTGCTGGAGATTTTATCGGCAAAAATATGATCGGTAGCCCGGGGCGTCGGTTCGTCATCTTCTAAAGCGTAGCTCCAGCGGCGGTTGGCAGTGGTTTTTTGCAAGAACAACTCCGCGGAAGAATCGTGCCCGTTTACCGCGACCGCTTTCAGCCGTTTACCTTGGAATAGCCGGAGTTTTACCGCCTGGTACTGCTCCCAACTCTTATGATAGTCCAGGTGATCGTGGGTGATATTGGTGAGTCCGGCGAAGTGGAACGGAATGCCCCAGAGGCGGTATTGATCCAGTCCGTGAGAAGTCACTTCAATAATTGCCACCGTGCAGTGGGCGTCTCTCATCTGGCGGAGCAGCTTTTGCAGCTCGGCCGGCGGCAGTACGCCCATATTGCGGTTGTTCGGCTCGCTCTTCTCGCCGATTTTAAAGTTAACACTGCTGGTCATGCCAACCTTAAAACCGGCTTCCTCCAAGATCGAAGCAATAAAATGGCAGGTGGTGGTTTTTCCTTTGGTGCCGGTCACGCCAATCACGGTCATATGCCGGCTTGGCATGCCGAAACGGATAGCGGCCCATACGCCCTGCGTCTTATGGTAAAACAGTATCGCCGAATGGGGTAGGCGCTTGCGGAGGAACGATTTTAATCTTTTATTCATTGAAAGGAGCGTTTCTTGCTGTGGAGATGACGAACCCCTTGATACAGAGTATAGCAGAAAGGATTAAAAATGAGATCAAACGCGCCGGGATAGTTAATAACCTCGCCGCCGAATCCGAGCTTAAACCGGCTGGTTCCGGCGCTGCTGTGCCCGGTTTTCGGCTCCCAGCTCTTATTCTCCTCCTTGTACTCCAGATCGGTGCCCCAGAGGTCATACGCCGTGCAGCCGAGCGATTGCGCGAAGCGGATTGCTTCCGCGTGCATGAGATGGGGCGCCATCAGTTCCCGGTGATGATTGCCGGAGGCACCATGCAGATAAGTGGCAGTTTTCCCGTACGTAAGAAGCAGCATGGTAGCCAGGTCCGTTCCATCCTTGGTGGCGAACAGGAAGTGAGCCATCTTTTCCTTTTCCAACTGCTTGACCATACTGAGATAGTACCGTTGGTTATGGGTGCGAAACTGCTGCCGGTCAGCGGTCTGAGTCAGTAACGACCAAAAACGAGGCAACTGCGCGGCTAATTCCTGGCTGTGAATTTCAACGTGCACGCCGTTTTTGGCGGCCAACCGGATATTGTACCGCTGTTTCTGCTTCATACTTTGTAATACTTCTTCATACTTTTTCTTAATATCAACAATAATACTCTGGCGTGGCTGCACGGAGATGGTGGGCGCCAGTCTGTATCCACCGGTTTTTGCCCAGTTTTGCAGTACCCGCAGTGATTCCTGGTCAATCGGCTCAAACCGGGCAAACCAGTACCCGCGCAAAAAATCCGGTAACTGGCCGTTCAAGGAGCATCTCGAAGTCAGCCAGTACCGCACTCCCGGCGCTTGACGTTTTACATAGAGCTGGCCGCCGGATCGGACGGTTTCCACTCCCAGCGCCTGTTGGAACCGTTCCCAGGCTGAGCTGTGCAAAAATGATGACATGGCGATGACATGGCAAGTTGATTTTCACTATTCACTCTATCAAATCTTTCTCGTTTCGTCTTTTTTCGCTATGCTGATAGAGCAATGCCTGATCAAAACACCGCGCAGCCCGATTTTCCGAAGTCCTATACCGCCGCCGAACATGAAGCGGCTATTTACGCGTTGTGGGAAAAGGCGGGGGCGTTTTCTCCTGGCGCGGATACCGGCAAGCCGTCGTTTTCCATCATCATGCCGCCGCCGAATGCCAACGGTAATCTGCACATGGGGCACTCCCTGTTTATTACCCTGCAGGATATTCTCACGCGGTACCACCGGATGAAAGGCGACCGTACGCTCTGGGTGCCGGGCGCTGATCACGCCGGAATTGAGACTCAGGTGGTGTTCGAAAAGAAGCTGGAGAAAGAAGGGCGATCCCGCTTCCAGATGACCCGCGAGCAGTTTTATCAGGAAGCATGGGAATTCACCCAGGAGAACAAGCAGAATATGGAGGCGCAACTGCGGATGCACGGCGCCAGCTGTGACTGGTCAATCGAACGCTTTACTCTGGATCCCAAAGTGGTGGAAGCGGTGTACGCTACCTTCCGGAAGATGTATGCCGACGGTCTGATCTACCGCGGCGAACGGATTGTGAACTATTCGGTAAAGTACCGAACCGCGTACTCCGATCTGGAAGTGGAGCATGTGGAGCGCCAGGATCCGCTCTACTACATCAAATACGGTCCGATTACGGTGGCGACGGTCCGGCCGGAGACCAAATTTGGGGAAAAGGTGATTGTGGTGCATCCGGATGACGAGCGGTACCGGCAGTGGATCGGTAAAACGGTGAGAGCGAAAATTGTGACCGGGGAGGAGCTGGAGATGACAGTCATTGCCGACGAAGCGATCAAACCGGAGTTCGGTACCGGCGCCATGACGATTACCCCGGCTCACGATCCGATTGATTTCGAGATCGCCCGGCGCCACAACCTGCCAATTATCCCGATTATCGGTTTGGACGGCAAGATGCTGCCGATTGCCGGCGAGTTTGCCGGCATGAAAGTGGAGGCGGCCCGGGCCGCTATTGCCGGACGGATGCAGGAACTGGGTCTGATCGAGAAGATCGACCCAACCTACACCCATATCGTCGGTCTCTGCTATAAATCCAAGCAGCCGATTGAACCGATGCTGATGCCGCAGTGGTTTGTTAAAGTGGCGCCGCTGGCAGAGCGGGCGATTGCCGCTATCGAAGCGGATGAGATTGAGTTTTACCCGAAGAGCTATAAAAAAATTCAGTTGGATTGGTTACGCAATTTGAAAGACTGGAATATCTCCCGCCAGATTTGGTGGGGCATTCCCATTGCTCCGGCCATGCCGGACAATCCGGAGGTGGCAAACGATCCGGATACCTTCGATACCTGGTTCTCTTCCGGACAGTGGCCGGCTGTCGCTTTACAGGCGGCAGGTGATCGCTATCTTCAGGATTTTTATCCGACATCCGTCATGGAAACCGGCCACGATCTGATCTTCTTATGGGTGACCCGCATGATACTGCTCGGGCTGTATACCCAGAATAAGGTTCCGTTTAAAAAAGTGTATCTGCACGGATTAGTGCTGGATCCACTGGGTAAGAAGATGAGCAAATCCAAGGGCAATGTGGTTAGTCCAGTTGATTTAATTGCCAAATACGGTGCCGACGCGGTGCGGTTCGGTCTGCTGATCAGCTCAGCCGCCGGTTCCAACTTTTCTTTGCCGGAAGAGAAAATGGTGGGCGGCCGCAACTTTGCCAACAAGCTGTGGAATATCACCCGCTTTATTTTAATGCAGCTTGACGGTCGCCTTCCTTCCCAACTGCCGGTACCTACCGCCGTAACCGATGCTGACAAAACCGTTCTGGAACAGATCAAAAAAACGCGAAAAGGGGTAGATGCCCATCTGGAGCAGTTCCGGTTTGCCCAAGCGCTGCAAGCGATTCATGATTTTACCTGGCATCAGTTTGCCGATATCTATCTGGAAGCGGCAAAAAATCAGAAAGATGATACCGGACGGACAGACGATCAAACCGCCGCCATTCTCTTTTCCACCTTGCGTGCTATTCTTACCACGCTTCATCCGTTTATGCCGTTTGTAACGGAGGCGCTCTACCAGCGCCTGCCGGAGCGGGACGGTTTGCTAATTACCCAGAGTTGGCATGAGTGATCAAGTGCGGTTCTCCCGGAAAAGGAGCTTGTTTATTTTGGTTGTGGCGATGGTACTGGCGGTACTGGCGGCCTGGCAGATCATTGCGCCGATCAAGGAACGCGTCTCCGAGCGGTATGTCCAGCGGGGAGACACCTATATGGCGGCGCAGGATTACGAGACGGCGCAGGAGGAGTATCGAAAGGCGCTGACGGTCAATCCGCGGAACGCCACGGCAGCCGATCGTCTGCGTGTCGCTCAAAAAGCGGAGACGGATATCGCGGCGGTTCGGAGCTTTTTTGAAGCGCATAAGATTGATCCGGTGCTTCAGAAGCTGGATCAGGCGACCAAGCCATACGGCAGTCCGAAATACGCGCTGGTGGCGGGTGTGCGTTTTTATCAGGATCATGATTTTGTCTACGCGCAGTACCCGCTACAACAGGCGGTGCGGCTCGATCCCCAGTATCCGGAGGCTTGGCATTATCTGGGGCTGGTGTATACCGAGCTGGCGACCTTCGACGCGAGTTATCAGGCCAAAGCGGCCGCCGCGATTAAAAAGCAGAACGACCTTTCGCCGATGTATTTGAAACCGTAACCATCAGCTCTCGGGTGCTCTTGATATAGTATTATTTGCTTCCAGTATATCGATTTGTTTCAGAGTATTTTTCACTCCTTGTACTGCCTTGCCATGTGCCGCTGAGTTAGTAGTGGTTAAGTCAATATATGCCTTTAGCTGGAGTAAAAAAGTCCGATCTCCATCCTCTCTTGTAACCGGTCGGCTCAGAATGTCGGTTAGAACTCTTTCGGCTTCTTCGACATTTCCCTCATGCATAAACCGTTCAACCTGATCGATTGATGCGTCCATGGCTTAAATAACTATTTGGTTTAAGATCTTCCTCGCTTTGGTTGAGAGATGAGGAGGCGGATCAGTAGGCGAAAGAGCTGTATTGGTACGAAGCCAGGAGACTACTCCGCGTACCAGCTGGGTGGTTTCGGGACCGTAATTTTGCTTCTCCTCGAGTAGTCGCTTGACCATGGCGATCTGGTCTGGTAGCGGTACTCCGGTTAATACGGCTGATTCGCACCGGGGTCCGATCTCTTCTTCTAGCCGTCGGATAACCGCGCGAGTATAAGCGTTCTGGGCATTACGCAAGGGAATAAATCGACGATCGGTTGGTTGAACAGTGGTACTAATTTGCTGAAAAGCCCGGAGTACCATTTCATCAATGCGCTCCCTGTCCTTGCCTTGGTACTGGAAAAGCGGCTTGAGTCGGTTCAGAATCGGAATGTGCCCCAGTTGATTCGTTTGCATCATTCGGTCTAATTCATAATTTATCTGATCCCGGTACGAGCTTGTCAATTTATGAGCGAAGGTGCGCGAGACATGATTAGGGGAATCAAATCCTTCATCGGCTGCTTGATGGCTGCGAAAGAGTATCTCGGGCCGATTAAGTGCAATATCTGAACTGCATCCAAGATAGGGAACGAACTCTCTATTTATTTCATCTTGGATCAACTGATGTACCTCATCAATAATGCTAATTCGCCTTTGGAAAAATGTTCTCAGAAGTTTCAACTTTTTGCCGATCAATTGATCCTCGCCTCGCGTGGCGACTATCTTTTTAAGCTTTGCCTGTTCATCTTCTAAGGCATTGCCGATATACTTATGGGGATGATTCTCGTTATAGAAGTCCTGCGCTTTCTCCAGTTTTCTTACCCTTTCCGCTCCTTCTCTGCTGAGTGACCGATATACGGAAAAAACGGACTGGAATAAGCTTGATCGATTCACTTCCGTCATCTGTTCAACACGTTTCTGTTGTGCGGCTTCTGCTGCCCACTGTTCCGCTTCGACCGGCTCTAAGCCATTGCGCTCTGTAGTCAGGGTTTGATAATGGGAAACTGAACGCTGAAGTTTGGAGAAACCGTCTTGATCGGTAAGATACATGTCAGTAAGGATAGCGGGGATCTGTGTAAATTTCTCGGTAATAGCCGTACCAACTGTTGAGTTCGCTTCTCTAGGAATGAGTTGCTTAGCCTCAGTTTGATAAATCTCATCAAGAGCATCTTGCAGATCGTTAATTTTTTTTAGTTCCTCAGCACGCTTCAAAATAATCTCTTTTAAATTATGATCCACTTCTCTGAGCTGGGGCTGGGTGGGATCAAGTATCAAATTGGAGAGAAAGTCTAACTCGGGCTGGGTTCTAGCTAGTCGCATCAGTAAAAGACCATTCTCCCGGTTACCGGGATCAAAAGTATGGATAAACCCATCAAACCGGCTGTCCAAGCTACGTTGTTCAGCCTGAGGGGTGCTTCTCGGTTGATGGAAGAGACGCATACAGAACGATTGTTTTCTAAATATGTTCACATCATACGAGATTTTTTCTACTCACACAACTTGATTGTCAGCGGGAGGCAAGGACTATATAATAAGCATAAGAATAAGAATGGCGCATGAAGAGGGGTAGAGTACTGTTTGGACTGATCTCTAGTTTTATTCTTATATCCGCTCAGTTGGGGGCGTACTTTTCTTTACCTCAAAAAACGCGAGCCGCGAACTTTAATTACGATCCTATTTACGGAGTAATAAAGGATGAGTATAAAAACGGTTATACAATAGCGTCTCCGGATGTAGGCACTGGTCAAAATCCAGGTAGCTTTGATTGTTCTTTTACCGAAGCTGAGTTCGAAAAGTTGACAGCGGGCCAGCCTGCGACCTTGGCGCATCCTGCAACTACCGGATCCGCGGCTATTAATGATTGCAGGTTTAAATCATCTATCCGGCAGGCGGTCGCCATTAATCAGGCCATGAATAAATTAATCCCTGATCTCATCATGGCCGAATTGAATATGCGGCCTAACTCTAATACCGCGGTCAATTCAGGTGTTACTGCTGAAGGGGAGGGAATGATTATTCCGCCCTCCACTCTTAATTCTTCTTCCGACTCTTTTTTACCTCTTACTACCACCGATAGTTCCGGTAACACGGTTTTTGCTACTGATGCTTCCGGTAACTCGTCTCTCGGTTCGACGCTTTGGGATGATATTCAAACTCAAAGGCGGACAATTGACCAAGCTTTTGTTAACCTTTATAAGCTCCAGTTGATGTTAACGACCACGTCGCCGTATATAACTATCAAAGACGACAGAACAATAGTAATACAAATACCGGAATCTGATCTGCCTAAGATGAGTGATAAATTAATCACCGATCTTCAGAATGACCAGCCTGTTGTCAAAGGGTTGGAAGTGCCTCATGATCTTGCGTCTACCCTGAAAAGCATCCAGGGCAAAAGCCAGACAGAGCAGTTAACCTGGTTGGGTAATCAATCAAGTACCGATCCTAATACGGCACCTCCTGGCGTTTCTATTGATTACCCGGTTAGTCTTAAAAGTTTTGCCCAAGCGTACGCTCCGATTTACTATCTGACAGTTGATCCGACCGATCCTAATGCCGCGGCTGACCAGGCGAAACTGCAAAAAACTTCACTCGCCAGCTGGGCTAATTCACCGTTTTTCCAGGCAGCTAAATACGCTTCCGACGCTACCGCTAGCTCTCAAGACTGTGGGTCGGTATCAACTTACTCCCTGGATATCGCGCAGAGGGTACAGGTTGGTATCTGTGGCGCTTTTGTAGCGTTTAATAAAATCCCCCAATGGCTGTTGTTATCCGCTGTTCAGTTATTAGCCGCGGTCGAAGGTGTCACTCCGCCTAATTCGCAAAATAAAAGTTTTCTGTTTGATTTCCTCGGTAATACCTTTTCCGGTACCATTCAAAAATCCCTTATTTCTACTGATCCCAATACGATCGGTCCGGCGGTAAAAATTGCTTCTGACGCGATTTTGCAACTTCTAAACTGGCTACTGGCCTTGGTGTTTTTGATTATGGCGATTGCCAGCATCTTGCAGATCCAGGTGGACAACTATGGGGTCAATAAGCTGCTACCCAAAGTGATTATTGGTTTTATCCTCGCCCATTTCAGCTTTTTCGCGGTTCGGGCGGCGCTGGAGGTTTCTGATGAGTTAGCTTCAGCGGTTTTTGAGATACCCGGACGTACTACCCACAACTTCAAATCGGAGTTCTCCGACCAGTTCGTCACAAATTTTTCTTCTGTTACTAGCAATGATAACGTCAGTTTCTATGATTCCACCTCGAAAACATTCAATATGCAGGCGATTATTAAACAGATTATCTTAAATCTGTTTGTAATTGTGGCCGCCTGCTTTATCTTTGTGGTGGCCTTTCTCTTTATTATTCGGGCACTGATTTTTGCCCTGCTAATGCCGATTGCTCCATTCGCCTTCTTCAGTCAACAGATTCCACCGCTCAAGTTTGTCTGGGATCGGTGGTGGAAAACTACCCAGGGTTGGATCTTTATGCCGGTCGTGGCTAATTTTTGGCTTCTGATTGCTTTTCTTTGGTTTACAACTGCCACCTCAGCCGCTTCCGGAATATTTTCGGCGCTGACTAATTATGTCTTCGGCATGGTGGCGCTGTTTTTGGCAATTAAAACGCCGTTCAGTATGGCGGGTGAGGCAAAAGCCGTAATGGAGCGGTGGAATGCCATGGGACGGCGAGCCGGTATGGAATTTACTCCGTACGGTTCGGTTAGGCGCGGGATGAATCAGGTGGGTGAAACCTGGAAGAAAAGAGAGCAGCTTTTGTCATCGGGACCAGTACTTCAGAATAGTTTGGTAACCGGCGAGCTGGGTAAACGACGGCTGGCAACAAGAAAAGGCAAATTGGAAACAGATTTAGCTCAGTTGGAAAAAGATCACCGGGCAGGTACGGTGAATAATATAGAATACCAGGCCAGAAGCCAGCGGATGACAGAAGAAATAAGAGGTATC
>JAGWZN010000178.1 GCA_018968785.1 Patescibacteria group bacterium | reverse complement strand
GAGATCCGCTCCCACTGTTCATCGGTTAAGTCCATATACCTCCTATGTTACGAGTAAACGGGCCCACCGTACCAAAGGAGGTAAAAGAGATCTGTTAATTAGGTAGCAATTTTGAGACTGGTTCTAACAAAAATGGCCAGGACGGCTACAAGAGCTATTGAAAATGTTACTAAAGGCTTCTTCATAGCTTTATTCACTTTGAGAGTACTATTGTTTTCTTAGAATAAACTGAAGAGATTTTTGTCGCTGCATTTATGAAACAGATAAGTACTACCCTTTCCGAATCATTATTATTCATTTTAGTAGCGCATTTTAGTCTGGCTGGGGCGGCAGGACTCGGACCTGCGAATGCTGGGACCAAAACCCAGTGCCTTACCACTTGGCGACGCCCCATCAATAACCACTATCCTACATACCTTATTTCATCTATTGTATCAACCGATATTCACCGCTCACTGTTCGATAAACAAACAGTACTCGTGCTCAAAACTAGTTTAATAAGCCGAGTTCTGTAATCCGCCTTTTCACAAAAACGGATCGACAGCTATCTATCTACGCGGCGGGATCCGTTGCCGGCCTCCAGCTGAGTTGCCGGCCGCGGCCCAACCCGCCTTGCAGGCCGATAAGGCTTGCCGCCGTCCCGCTCACGCGGGATCGGTGTGCGCTCTTACCGCACAATTTCACCCTTGCCCGCATCCAATCTCGCGATCGGACCGCTGGCGGTATCTTTCTGTTGCGCTTTCTCGAGGCTCGCGCCCGGTCGGATTTCCCGACTATCGCCGCTGTTACCTGCTCGGACTTTCCTCTCCGAATCGCTTCGAAGCAGCTGCCTTAACTAGTTTTGAGCACCCTCACTATACCATTTTTTCTTCTGGATGTCATTCCGGCCTATGGATTAATATAGGCACGATTCAAATCCCGTATTGCCCGCTCAATCCGCACTCGAGATTGCGAGCTGATATACATACCGGGGGTCTTTAAATAGTCTATTAACTGTGCCGCAAACCATCTTAGCTGCCCTTCTCTTGCGCGCAACCAATCATCGTACGTATCTTCATCCACACCTTGCTGACACATACTTAACTCATACTTAGCTGTCTCATACTCATGGGATATCTGTGTCATCTCCTCATGAGTGCAGGAGGCTTCATACAACGCGCCGTTTTCCGTCAATCCTACCGAATGACCGAAATATCGATGAAATGCATCTACAATATTCGGTTGATCAAAACTACGGAGGCGTCCGCTTACTAATACGGCCCGAAACTCTCGGTTGGTTTTTGATCCGGCAACTGCCGCTCGCACCCGATTAATGACCGGCAGATAATCTCCCAGCGAAACCGGCTGTACATACGCGGAGTATTGATGCCACGATGGGGAAGGAACAGTTTTATGAAGTGCTAAAACCACTCCCAGTATTACATCTGTTTCCTCGTCCTGATACCGGGAACGTTGGAAGAAAAGAGTATTCAACAAGTCACTGATACCCGTCACATCTTTCCAGCCCTCCATTTCTAAGCTCGGTGGAGTATTGAGCACATCTCGCACCGTATAGCTGCCGCGGTTTACCAGATAAGCCAATCTATCTCTAAGAGCCTCAAACGGATAATCCGCAATTGTTACCAGGACTTACGCATTTTCCTAAAACATGACTACGGTAGGTGTCGCTAAATAGTCCCGAATAGCCGGAGCAAGTATTTTTAGTTTAGTCTGGTAACTGGTGAGTCCCGTGGTAAACCGGTGGAACTGCAGACTGGTAT
>JAGWZN010000021.1 GCA_018968785.1 Patescibacteria group bacterium | reverse complement strand
GGGGAAGTGTGAAAAAGTAGGTCTTGTTGAAGCTGTCGATCTCGGGCTGACTCATTTACCACCACCCCTCCAAGGCCAAGTGCTAATCCGATCACCACGGCGGCCACAATAGCTTTAGGGGAAGGTTGGCTAATGTCTCTCGGCTGTAATTTTCTAAGAAATTGACGCCGTTCGTTCCTATGTCTTTCAGGAATTTCCCCTTCTGAAGTTTCAAGGTGGATATGGGGCCCTCTCGGGAGTTCGTCAGGCATATGATCTATATAACTGATGGGCTGTTCTTTTTTTACATTATACATCTAGTATTAAAAAATGTAAGTACTTAACCACTGCTCTATGTAGCCGGTTGTTAATATATCCGTTAATTTCGCCTCAAACTACAAAAAATTAACGAGACATTGACAACATACCGTTAATAAAATACAATAAAATCATGTCAACCATACTCTCAACCCGTAATCAGATTCGGACGCTCAAGGCCGAATACGACCGGCTGCGACAGGGAAAGGAGTCGCTCCTAACCCTGATTGATGAGTCGGAACTGCCGGAAAACGTCTTCAACTCCAACGCCATCGAGAACTCGACCCTTACTCTGAAAGAGACCGAAAAAATCCTGATGGATGAAAAAGTTTCCCGTTCCGTGCCGGTGCGGGAGGTTTTTGAGGCGAAGAACCTGGCGGCGGTAATGGAGTACATCAAAAGCCAGTCGATCCGTCCGGAACTGTCGCGCGACTTTATTTTGAACCTTCACCGGATGCTGATCGGTAATATCAACGACCAGATTGCCGGCCGCTACCGCCGGTCGGGCGAATACGTGCGGGTGGGGACGTATATCGCGCCGGAGCCGGAGCAGGTTGAAGTCCGGATGGCGGAGCTGCTGATCCGCTTTTCCAGCGATTTTGAAACCTATTTTGTTGATAAAATCGCCCGATTCCATCTGGATTTTGAGGCGATACACCCGTTCTGCGACGGTAATGGCCGGATCGGCCGGGTACTAATTAACTATCAGATGCTCCGCCTGGGCTTGCCTATGCTGACTATCCGGGACAAGGAGAAAGAGATTTACTACGCCGCTTTTAAGGAGTACCGCGATACTAAGAAAGCGAAGATGATGGAGAAGATTATCACTCAGGCGCTGACCGAATCGCTACACAAACGGCTGGCCTATCTCAGAGGCGAAACGATCCTGCCCTTGGCCGACTACGCGCGGACTCATCGCAAGTCGATTAACACCTTACTCAATGCCGCCCGGCGCCAAACTATTCCGGCCTTTCGGGAAAAAGGGGTTTGGAAAATCGGGAAAAAGACCGTAATATAAAAGAAATGAAACCGCCAACACTCCCGAGCCTAAACCAGTCGAACATCTTCGGTGCCGTCCTCCATGCCGGGCAGGGAGTCGCTATTCTCATGCTGAGTCGGGATTTTCGGCTGCCGATTACCACTACCTATCTGACGTACAACTTTGCCACCCGACATCTGGAACCGGTTACCCGAACCTTGTTTCATCTGCAACTTTCCTGGCTGGTAGCCGCGTTCTTTTTTCTTTCGGCGCTGGCCCATTTGCTGATCGCGACCAAATACCGGCCAACCTACGAGACAAACCTGAAAAACGGTTTGAACAAGGCGCGCTGGCTGGAATACAGCCTCTCGGCCAGTCTGATGATGGTGGCAATCGCCATGCTGGTCGGCATTTACGATCTGGGCAGCTTGCTGATGGTCTTTGCTCTCATTGCCGGCATGAACCTGATGGGTCTGGTAATGGAGATAACGAACCGGGATCGGGAAAATCCGAACTGGCTCAGTTTTAAGATCGGCTGCCTGCTGGGAATCGTGCCGTGGGTTGTTATCGCCATATACTTTTGGGCGGCAAACCATTACGGTAGCGGCGATATTCCCGCCTTTGTCTACTGGATTTACGGGTCAATCTTTCTGTTCTTCAACTGCTTCGCGATTAATATGTGGTTGCAGTACAGGAAAATCGGCCCATGGAAAAACTATCTGTACGGCGAGCGGGTGTACATTCTGCTTAGTCTGATCGCTAAGTCGCTCCTGGCTTGGCAGGTGTTCGCCGGGACGCTCCGCCCTTAGAATCATTCCCAACCCGGAGGGCGCTATTTCGGCAAAGTAAGCCGGAAACTTAACTTTCCTACCGGTGAGAACTCGGCCCGCAGCTTGCCGCCCAACTCGCGGATTAACTGGGATGAGGCGAGATAAACGACGCCGAGATCGGAGTAGTCATCGCTCTCTTCCGAAGACGATTCCGGACTGGGGTTAAAAAAAGTATTCTGCAGTCCCTCGCGAATCACGATCGCCGCCGGCTCAATCAACACGGTTTGAGAGCGGGACGGAGTCGGTTGGGCGTCCTTTATAACGATCGCGCCGGTTGGATTATACCGGAGCAGCATGTTGAGCAAGTTGACCAGGCTTTGGGTGACTGCCTCGGTATCGGTAGTGACGGGCAGATTGGTATTAGAGAGGGTCACCTGGACCGGCGCGTCCTGAGGGAGTAGGCGGGTGACATCAGCTAAAATGGCGTTCACCGTGGTCGGTAACAGATGGAGGTCGAAGCTGTTGCTGAGCACCCGGACATACTCGGAGAGGCCGAGCACGATATTGAGCAGCTTAGTCGCGTAGGTATGCAGATTATTCAGCGATTGCTTGCCTTGCTCGGTATTGGCTGCCTGCGGATTATTCAGCAGAGCGGTGCTGTAATTTTTAAGGGCGAGCGCCGGCGCCAGCAACCCCTTGCTCGTGGCGTTAAGGAAGCCGCGGCGGATCGCGTCGGCTTCATGCAGTTGGCGGGCCATCCGGGCAAAGTTAACATAGCGGAAGTAATTCAGCAGAAGAATCAGAATAAGAATAACCTCGCCAATCAGAATAAATAGCGAGCTCGTGTAGTTGGATTGGATTAAGCTGTCGATATCACCGGTAAACACCTTGGCCTCCAACAGCGCGACCTTATTGCTGGCGCCGTCTTTAATGGGCGATACCACTGACCAGACCCGTTCGTGATCGGTACCGACCGTATCGATATTGGCGACCGGCTGGCCTTGCTGCCAGGCGACATTAGACGCGACCTGGTTCAGCGTGACTAACTGTTTGGAGCTATCGGTAGTCGCGACGGTTACAAAGCTGGATCCGGTGTAACGGTAGACTGTGATCTCCCGGATCGATGGCTGGGAAGTGAGAATCTGATGCAGCGAGCCGCTGAGTTGATCCGGAGAACTGAGCTCGGAAGTGACGGTAGGCGCTACGGCATTGGCGAGCACTACAATCTGTTGGCGCAGGCTGCGGTCAAGAATATCGGTGGTCTCCCGGGCGTTCAGCAGGGTGTTGCCGACCAACATGGCCGGAACCGCCAAAATCAGCAGCAGCGAATAAAACAGGTGGGCGCGGGGAGACGGGCTAGCACTCATCGGGTGTGGTTCTTTAACTCTCGTTTATACAGAATAATTGCCAGCGTCATTGCCACCAGGATGATGACAATCAGCGGAATAATGTACGAAGGCGGGAAGAAGGTTAGCGGATCGGTGGTAATGGACGGGTTGCCATTCAGTACGCTGGCCGCTTCCGCCTTCGGAATAATAAAGTTCTGGCTAACCGTGACCGGCTTCCCGGTGCTTGGATCGGTGCCTTCAACCGTGATGGTGTGGCCTCCCTGCTCTAGCGGATAGTGGAGCACGTACTGCCAATGTCCGTTCTGATCGGTATGAACGGTCAGGACAATAGTATCGGAATGAATGGTGATAACGACATCGCTATCCGGTGCCGCCGTGCCGCTAAAGATGTAGCCCGGCTGCGCGGTTCCGGTCTGGCCCGACTGATTCGCTAGCGCGCTCGTCTGGATAATGCGCAGACTGGTTCGTAAGGTCGATGCGTAGGGGGTGGCAGTGACGGTCGGGCTGGCTGCCGTAGTTGGTATCGGCGTTCCAGTTGCCGGTGTCGAGGTAGGAATAGGTGTCGCGGCGGAGCCGGGCGCGGCCGTGGCGGTCGGAGCTGGCGAAGCGGTGCCGCTGGCCGGTTTGGGAGTAGCGGTCGCGCCGGATGGACGCGGCGTGGCGGTGATGGCCGGTTTGGGAGTAGCGGTCGCGGAGGTGCTACTGCCGTTTGTCGGGACAGGCGTGGCGGTCGCGCTGTTTTGCACGGGGGTGGGAGAAGCGGGCGTAGCAGTAGCAGTCGGAGTGGAAGTTGGCGCGGCCGTGGGTGCCGGCGTTGGCGTGGCGGTCGGAGCGGCGGTTGGACTATCAGTAGCCGCGACCGGTGTGGCGGTGGAGGTTACATTATAGGCAATCTGAATATCGCGCTGGCCGAGATCAGTGGCGCCGGCAGAGAGCTGGCTGACTTTATTGGCAACCGATACCGCCAAGACCATAAAAACTAATGATCCGAGCGCCTGCTTGACTAATCGAAAATGGGGAGAAGTATTTTTTTTCATGGAACGCGATTCACTTCCTAGTATATGATTTTTCCCGATGTATGGGAAGCCACTCAACAGTACGTTGAGGGTTGTGTGGCTTCCAGTCGGATCGGTTTGAGAAAAAGGTTAGCACAGATACTATTAAGCTGTACTATCTTGTTGAGAAATGGCTTGATCGAAATCAATCAAATACAGTCGGGGTTGGCGATTTAAGTCAACCATGCCGTTGGGGTGGCGGAAAAAGCGCAAACAGAAGTTGCCATTGTGAGGGTGGCCATGACGAAAATCGATTCGGGCTAAGACACTTAATATTCTCCTTTTTACTAATCCTAATTCATATTTAAATTCACCCCATTCCTCGTTCATATATCTTTCAAGATTAAGGTCTAGAACCCCTGACGCTACATCTACTTCTCCCCCGGTCGGATAAAAAGAAATAATTGGTTCTATCGGTACATAGTCAAAACCATTAGCCTGCCAGAGCGCATGGTTTTCATATAGCTTTTGCCAAGCCATGAAGGCGGAGGCATCAATACGACGAATGATCACCGATCCGGTTAAGGATCCACCAAGTAAAATTGATTGGGAACCGCTCTTGCTAAACTGCACACGCGCCATTGGCCTTTGCTTTAAGTCTGCGTACTCCTCATAAAGAGGAGAGACTATCAGTATATTGATCAAGTGCGGGTAATGATCGGCAATAAAGTCAACAAGGCTTGCTTGTATATCATGCGGTACCCAGCCAATCATCCTGGTTGCGGCTACAAGTGCCTTGGGATCTCTGCTGAGCAGCATCGAACGTACTATAGGCGCTAACTCGGTTAAGTCCATATCCGCATCATGCATCTCAAAGAAGGATGCAGTAGCTGAAACTTGCATATTTGGATTGTCGCTGAGAAGCATGTCTCGTAGTGTCTCAGCGATTGTTCGGTTCAGTCCAGGAAAATTAACCTCTGGCATATATAAGGCGGTGAAAGCGGCGGTAATTCGCTCCTCCGGATTGCTGCTTTGCAACATGTTTTTTATCTCACGGGATGCTTCTTCCACGAACCTAAAGTGTGTAGATTCGAGCGAATAGGCAACCTTTTTGACTGCCTCGAATCGTACTTGCGCATGGATACTCCGTAAGGCGATTGCAATCACCTCGGTCAGTTGGTGGGGGAGAAGGCGCCATGTCGAATTGATAGCTCTTACTTGTGCTTCCGGGACACACTTCTGTAAGGCGGTTTCTATCAATCGAAATAACTCATTGTCCGGTACTGCCACGATCATCTCAGCAGCTCTTACCTGCGTTTCCGGATCGTTACTCAGCAGCATGTTTGTGACTATCTGAACTATTTTGTTATCCAGCCCAGCTTTCTCGGACGCACCTAAATATACTCTCAACTCACAGGTCGGGAATAGTACCGAAGGGTGGTTACTATTTAAAGCGGCTCCTATTAATTCATTCCACTTCTTTCGTGGTGTGTGAATGATCATTCTTGCGGCCGCGGCTTGCATCTCTTGATCCAGTGAGAGCAACATGGCATGTACAGTCTCGAACAGCTCTTGTTTTAATAAACGTCGCTCATCCGACGGTACTCGGTTGATCTCTTCAGTAGCTTGAACGCGCACTTCGGGGGTAGGATTCTGTAGGGCAATTTTAATTAATTTCGATCGTTCGGATGCCGGTGCCACTCTAATCATACTTACCGCCTCGACTTGGATGCACGGATTATTTCCTTGCAACATACCGTTTATTTTTTCAGCTAATTGATTTCTATTAAGCTGTCCATCATCAAACGCGGCCATCACCGCCAAAGGCGAGAGATCTGCCGATCGGATAACTTCGTCTTGGTAGTATCTCCTTGCTCTCAAGTAGCGTTCCATCTCCCTTTTTGTAACCGGTGGATATCCGGGTACTGAGTACATCTGTAGAATGTCCGGGTCAGTCATCCTTTCTGGCCCGGGTGTAACGGCGCTTTTTTCTGTACTCAGGTCGAACTGTTCAGGATTCTCTAAGCTCATATTCTCATCTATTTAGCCATACTTCTTTACTTTTCTCTTTACGGGCGCTCATAAAATCAACTTTATTGAAAAGGGCCGACTTTCCGATATAATGCGGCTATATGGAAGAAGTAATCCGGGTGGAAAATCTGACCAAGCGGTACGGGGAGTTCACGGCTGTCCATAATATCTCTTTTGCCGTGAAAAAAGGGGAGATTTTCGGACTGCTTGGTGAAAACGGCGCCGGCAAAACGACTACGCTCGAAATTATCGAGGGGCTTCGTAAGCTGACGGCCGGCACTGTGACGGTGCTGGGGCACGATGTCAAAACCGACCCGACTTCTATTAAAAGCAAAATTGGCGTACAACTGCAATCTTCCGCTTATTTTTCTTATCTGACTTTGAAAGAGATGCTGGAGCTGTTTGCCAGCTTTTATGGCAAGACGGTTGATGCCGCCGCCCTGCTTCACCAAGTGCGTCTTGAGGAGAAAGCCGGCGCCTACGTTACCCAGCTTTCCGGCGGCCAGCGGCAGCGGTTCTCCATTATGGCCAGCCTGGTGAATAATCCGGAAATTGTGTTTCTGGATGAGCCGACGACCGGTTTGGACCCGCTTGCCCGGCGCAATCTGTGGGAGCTGATCCGCACGGTGCGTGATCAAGGGAAAACAGTGGTGCTGACGACGCACTATTTGGAGGAAGCGGAGATTCTGTGCGACCGGGTGGCCATTATGGAAAAAGGCGAAATGGTGGCGCTGGATAAGACCGGCCGCTTAATCGCCAAGGCGGAATTTCCATATGCCTTGACCTTCGAGGCACAAGGCGATATCCCGGCGGCGCTGGAGAAACTGAGCCGGTACGGTCAGGTTCATGCCGGGGAAAAGGCCGGTCATCATTACCGAGTTCTCATAAAAAAGGAAGGTGACTTGGGCAAGGTGATTGATATTATGCGGCCACTGAAAGTGGAGGGCCTGGCGCTACGGCCGGCCAGTTTGGAAGATGTTTTTATTCAATTGACCGGCAAAGCGATTGATAACGGGGACAGAGAGGAGGAGCGTGCTTAAACTGTTTATCGCCGATTTAAAACTACAGTTTCGTAACCGGCAGTCGCTGTTCTGGAGCATTGCTTTTCCGTTGATATTCACGGTGATCTTCGGCTTCTTTTTCGGCAGCGGTTCCATGGGAACCGGTACGGTGGCGGTGGTCAATGACTCAACCTCAAAAATGGCAACATCGATGGTCGATGCCTTTGATAAACAAGACGCGTTTAAGGTACAAACCGCTACTTCGGTTGATGCCGCCCGCGACAGTATGAAAAAAGGTAAAGCGGCCGGGGCGCTGATTATTCCCGCCCATTTCGGCGATACGACGCCTGGCGCGCCAACCAACGTAACGATTCTGTACGACCCGGGCTCAATCCAGTTAAGGGCCGGTCTGGACGGGTTTGTGAATGCCTATCTGACCGAAGCCAACTACCGGGTATTAAAGGTCAGTCCGGTTTTCGGGTACACCGACGAGCGGGCGAACGCGAGCGCCAGCTTCACCTACTTTGATTACGTGCTGATCGGGTTAATTGGGATGGCGCTCATGAACGCGGCAATCCAGGGGGTGGCAATCTCGATGTCCAAGTACCGGGACGATAAGATCCTGAAACGGATTACCACGACGCCGCTGCCCGGCTGGAAGTTTCTGACGGCCGAAGTTGTCTCCCGCCTGATCGTCAACCTGGTACAAATTACTCTTATTCTCTGGGTGGGAATTGGCGGGTTCCACGCCAGTATCGGCGGAAATCTGTGGGCGCTGTACGGTCTCTCGCTGGTAGGCGCTATTCTATTCCAACTGATCGGATTCTCGGTGGCGGCGGTCGCGAAGAATACTGACGCGGCAGAAGGTATGTCCCAGGCGATCGCTATTCCGATGATGTTTCTGGCCGGTGTTTTCTTCCCGATTGACCAGCTGCCGAAGTGGCTGTACTCTATTGTGCAATATCTGCCGCTGGCGCCGCTGTTGCGCGCCATGCGGTCGCTGGCCTTGGAGTCCGGCGCGATTAGCGATAACATTTCCAGCTTAATGTTGGTGGGCGTCTGGATTGTCGTGCTGCTCTTATTCGCGATCTACCGGTTCCGTCTGACAGATGAGTGAGCCGGGGATGAGCGGTTAGAGCCAATTCTACCATGTCTCTCACCTTCTTCCGCAATTCGATTGAGCATGCCGCCTATACCAGACTTCTAAAGCCGTACTTTTTCCGGCGCGATCCGGAACTGGTGCACAACCGGATGTTACAACTGGGAGAAAGGTTGGGGAAGGGGGTGGTCGGTCGGGCGGTGACAGCCGGTATGTTCCGGTACTCTCATCCTAGCCTGGAGCAAACGGTGCGCGGGATCCGGTTTGCTAATCCGATCGGCCTGGCTGCCGGGTTTGATAAAAATGCCCGGCTGCTTGATATTCTCCCCATGGTCGGTTTTGGCTTTGTGGAGGTCGGATCGATTACCGCTCGGCCGTACGCCGGCAATCCGGCGCCCCGGCTGTACCGGCTGCCGGTATCCCGTTCATTAGTTGTTAATTACGGATTGATGAATGACGGCAGCGAGATGATTGCCCGCCGGCTGGCCGGACGGCAGTATTCCGTACCGGTGGGAATCAGTCTGGCGCCTACCAATGATGACGGTACGGCCGAGTTCCGCGCCGCTATCGACGATTATCTGGTTTCGTATCAACGGTTCGCGAAAATCGGCGACTATACCACCCTGAACCTTAGCTGTCCCAATACCTGCCATGACCAGCCGTTTACCGCAGCGGACCGCCTGGACGAATTGTTGACCGAGTTAGACAAAATTGACTGCAGCAAGCCTATATTTCTAAAGATATCACCAGACCTGCCAATGGAAAGGGTGCGGCAACTCATTAAAACCGCCCGCAACCGTAAAGT
>JAGWZN010000177.1 GCA_018968785.1 Patescibacteria group bacterium | reverse complement strand
GTTTGGCATATTTCATGCCAAACCCGGGTTTTTAATTCTTAAGAAATCTATTCAAGCGCCGGTATGGACAGAGGCGAATCCTCATCAACGGACTGGGAACAAAAGAAGACGCCCGAGGTCTCACTCCCCCTCGACGAGTTAGTATATGCCCAGCTCGTGGGTTTATATACTGCTCTCGACCATTTCATCAAAACTCTGCCGCATAGTAAGGACAGCTTTACTCCCGAGACACGAGAAGGTGCCAGCATAGCTCTTCTAGAACTCCTCCACAGCGCTACCGGTACCGTCCCTTCTCCCGAAGATCCCGCGACCAGGGATATAAGAGATAGAGAAAAATATTTAGGAGACATTCGGGATTATTTCGCCGGCCAAAAAAGACCGGGTGAGAATAACGCTTCCCAGCTGCGGGGATTGGCCCGTGAGGCTTTCCTGCTTCGCTGGGAGCAGTTACCGCGTCTTATTATCGGGGCGGTTGATCTATTATTTCCTCCTTATCACGGAGATAACCCGGATAACAGCGAGATAGAAATATATTCCGCTCACGCCGTGGCAGCCAGTTCGCGGCCCAGACATACCAACAGCCGAGTAATAGATCAGGCGGCATTCTGGGACTCGCTCCAAAACATTAAAGATTCCTTGAAAGGGCTGGGCGATCAGTTGAGAGTAGAAGTGGAAAGGGCAAAAGAGCGGTACAAATATTTGCTTTCTCGGTATCGTTCCTTGCTAGAGGATACAGGCAGTTCCCCCTCTGATTTTTTGTCAAGACTCGATACGCTCGAAAAAAAGCTAAATGGAGAGATTGATCAACATTATACAGTCTTAAACCGAGCCATCCACTCTACTCAAATCTTTATACAAAATCGCTACTTTAGCGCAGATCCTCCGCCCACCGAAGATTTACGAGCGGATCTCGTATTTCATCATGAAGAAATCCGACAAATTAAGGACGCTCTTAGGCGCTTCAGCGAAGACTTCGGAAGCCGCATTTTAGTGTTGGATCGCCAGCTTTTTCCCAGGCCGACTCTGCCGGCCGCCACGATTCACCAGAATCTTGGAGAGAAATATCAATTATCTCCTCCCGAAACGACAACTCACCCTGAAAGAATAGTGGCTGTACTGGAACCGCAGTATGAACGTCCCTTTCCTCAACTTACCTCAGCGGAAATTTATGCCCTTTTGATTGCTATTGAAGGTACGGAGCAGGAATTACGCGAAAGACGGCGTCGAGGAGAGCGGATCGATCCCGCGGTTGAGACACCTCGGTTGTTATCTATATTAGAAAGAAGTCAGGCTTTCTCCAACCTGGATAAATCTCTTGGACAGGATACATTACCGGAAGAAAGTAACGCGCACCCCGGGCCACCATCAGGTAATGAGGCAAAACCGTCCGCTTCCTGGTCGGCTATTTTAAGCGGCCTCAGGCTGAGTTATTATCCAACACAGGAAGAAGGAGAGCCGCTACAGTACCGTGGGCAAAAGGTATTAGGTCAGCTGAGCGGCGCCTGGCTGGCGGATATGTATAACCGAGTTCGATTAGTTCATGATATTGTACGCGTTACCATCTTAATCGATCTGGCCAGTCACTCGCCTGAAACAGTGGAGTGGAGAGAGTTTGATCCACGGCCGCTCCATGAATTTGTTGCTCCGGCAATTCATCGGGCTCTGGCCAGGCAATCCAGCCTGTCTCCGGAAGAGATTAATCCATCGTTATTTACCCTGCGCCAGTTCAGAAACACAGCGACATTGAAAAGTGAAGTTGAAGGAGAAACACGCCAATCCACCTTAGAACAACTAAGAAA
>JAGWZN010000020.1 GCA_018968785.1 Patescibacteria group bacterium | reverse complement strand
TCACGGACATAGTATTCACAGTATATGCTTTTTTCTCGGCAGTGTAACTCCCGGGGATGCCATAAGGAACGTATGTATAGACTTCCAGAGTCCTTTTTACTACTATTGATATATATTATATTAACGAAAGATCGGCGATCTATGAAAGCTGCAACGTATTTCGGCAGGTTGGTGGGGATGGGAGCGGTTCTCTGTAGCGTATTTCTCATTGGAGCAGGCTTTGCTCAAGCGGCGGCACCCCAGTTATCCAGCGGACAGCCGCTTACTTTGGATAAGCCCTACAGTAGCGCGCAAACAATAACGGATGTTATTAGTAACAAGGAAGTTTTCGGCAAGTTGCAAGGATCGACTCCGATCGATATTTACTCGGTTACCCCGGATCGCGATGGCGAGCAGACCTTCAGTTTGCTGAGTCCTCAACAGATGCCGGGACAGGCGGCATTGATCTTTGTCGATCCGACTACCGCTTCTCAAGCGCAAAACCTCGGCCTGCCGCTGCCGGAAAGCGGCAATTATCACACCGCTTTGGTGAAAGCGCCAACAGCAGCCAAAACGTATTATGAAACGGCTCTTTTTCAGAATTTTGATGTCCTGGCCCAGGGTCGGTACAGCTTGAAGAAGGGGGTGACCTACTACTTGGTAGTGCTTGATCCGTATCGCCAAACCGTGAATTACGCCTTGAAGTTGGGCGAGAGTAGCAGTTGGACAGCCGGAGATGTTTTCCGGAACTTTGGCACCTGGATCCGGCTCCAGACTAACGATTATGCCGGTACCTCTCCTTTTACCTTTAGCTGGCATGTATTCAAGTACTTCATGATGCTCTTATCCTTATCAGTGCTGGTGGGGATATTCTTCATTGAGCAGCTGTTCGCGTTTATGGCGAATAAATCTAAAGCAGCCGGTTATATCCTGATTAAAATGCAGCCGTTTTCTAAAGTGTTCATCTGGTCCGGCTTAGCTCTTATGGCTATCTTTAGCTATCTGTTCTTCCGGGATGACAGTTGGCTCGGTATTCCGTTTGTGATGTTCCTGGTTTTTATTCCGTTGCTGATCTCTTTGCTCTACCAAACTATCGTCCTCAGTCCGCGTGTGGCTGCGCTGGAAGTAACCAAGAAAGAGGCGACAATTCCATTCGCTTTGCGTAAGCGCTGGTTCTTCTCCTTTCTGGTTTCCTTCTTCAGTTTGGGCGCTATTCTGGTATTCTTCGGTATATATTTCACGAAATAAGGTAACTAAAATATGGCTGGACTATCGATCCGTGGCCACGCTACCAGACTGGTACATGAGCCGCGCAAACTGGTAGGAGGGTTTCGGGATTTCATTCAGCAGTACGGGGTGTTGCCTCTGGCGATTGGCGTGGTCATCGGTACCGCGGTGAACGATTTGGTTAAAACCCTGGTGGACGGATTGGTGACTCCGTTTATTGCGTTAATCGCTCCGGAAGGGAAGATGCAAAACTTTCAGGTTGTTTTTCACGGGTCGATATTTAAAATCGGGGCGGTAGTCAACTCGCTATTGAGCTTTTTAATAGTTGCCCTGCTTGTCTACCTGACGGTGAAATTGATTATTAGGGACGAGGAGTTGCTGAAAAAGGAATAGTTGGGTCACTCGCAACCGTTACCAGAGCCTGAAGACGCTGAAGATTCTCCCGGTCGGGGCCTTTATTCTCGATACCCGGCACCTCCATCACCATCGGCACGGTCTGTAGTTTCGGGTGATTCACAATATGCCGGAACGCCTCCAGTCCCAGACTACCGTCGCCGATATTCTCGTGCCGGTCTTTATTGCTGGCAAAGTCGCCTTTTGAATCGTTCAAATGCAGGCAGCGAAGCGCCGCCAATCCGAACCGGGTCTGAAACTCCTGCAAGAAGCTCTCCAGACCTTCGGCGGTGTGGATCGGGATGCCGGAAGCGAAGGCGTGGCAGCTATCAATACAGATGCCCACGTTTTGGTATTCCGGCCATATCCGCTCGGTTATCCGCTCGATTTCCGCTAACGTCCGGCCGATCGTTCCGCCAGCACCGGCCGTGTTTTCAATGAGAAAATACGCGTCGGCCGGCGCTTCCGCCAGCATCCGCTTTATACCGTCGACGACCCGATCGAGCACGGCATCAAGGCCGGCGCCTTTATGGCTTCCCAAATGGGTAATAACACCACTGACTCCCATTCGCGCCGAAAGTTGCAGATAACTCTTACTGATTTCAATACTGCCGTGCCATCCCGCCTGATTTTCCGAAGCAAAGTTGGTGAGATAAATATTGTGAAAAAACGCGCTGTTCAGCCGGTTTTTCTGCAGACCGGCAGTGAACGCGGCGGCGGTATCGTCGGGAATTGCTGGTTTTGCCCAGGCCTGGGGAGAGGTTGGGTGAATCTGCAAGGTGGCAAAACCCAGCTCAACCGCCCGATCGATTGCTTTAAGCGCGCCACCCGCCGCTGATACATGTCCGCCAAGTATGGGCATACGATCCTTATTCTTGCGGCCAGATTTGATTTCCGTCCGCGTCTTTCACAATGATAGCATTAAACGGGCAGGCTTGCGCCGATTCCAAAACCAGCGCCTGCATCGTTTCCCGGCTCACGCGCTGATCATTGAGCAGATCTTCAATCCGCACAAAGCCTTCGGCGGTTGCCAACGGATTATCCGACTCGTCCGAATTGGAGCCGTTACGGGTTAATAAAACCGCCTTGGATTCATCATCCAGTTCATAAACTTGATAAGCTAAACAAGTGGCGGCTGCTTGGCAGGTGTCTCGATTCACGCCAACGCTGGCAACTTGGGAGGCATCCATACGATAAGGTTTAGAACTAGTTCTAGAAGTAAGAGGTGGCTGCTGAAAGTCATTCGGCACTTAATTTCCAAAAACGGCCACGGCATCCGCTTCACCGACTGTGATCTCTTTTCGGACCTTTGGTTTAGGAACGGAGGTGGATACTTCGTATTCGACGGACCAGTCACGGCCGGTCAGATCGTGGAGCAGCTGGAGGACATAGTTACGGTTTCTTTTCTCGTTTAATTTGTCGGCATGGAACTGATAACGGACGTGGATAGTGATGGTTTGGCCTTCGGCTTTATGAAAAACGGTTTGTTTCAGGGTTTGGCCTAAGACCAGATTTTCCCGACAGATTTGCTCGATCATCAGCTTCCAAGCCTGGCGCGGATCCTTTACCGCGTCTTGTCGCAGTTCCACGACCGGTTCACGCTCTTTCGGCGGGGTCGGGGAGACGGTGACATCCAGAGCGATACCGTGAACCTCCGGGCTCTTATTAAGTTGCGACGGTCGATGTATATCGGTATGGCCGGGGGGAGCGACATATTGGCAGATCGAAAGACAGGCCAGTTCGAGCGGCAGACTGGCGACCGGAGTGCTGCGGAGCAAAATATACGCTTCCAAAAACTGCTGGAGGGCATAAGCCAAATGCTCGGTGTTTTTTATCTTCGAATGATAAAGACGCTCCTGGACCTGCCGGATCAGTTGAGATAGTATCGCGTCCAATGAGCCGGGGAGCTGTCCCTTCTGCTGGGCCAGCAGAGGAAGGAGTTGAGCGGTATCGCCGGTCAGACAAGCTTCCAGCAGCTCCCGCGCCTGCAACTCCGGTAAGATGCCAAGCCCTTCTTCCGCGAGCGCGCGAGTGAGATGGGTGTGACGGGTGCTGAGGCTTTCGAGTAGCGAAAGAGCGTCCCGAAAGCCACCCTCGGCATGCTCGGCAATCAAGGTGTATACCGTGTCATCTACCTCCAACCCTTCTCCCGCGGCGGCGATTTTGAGGGCTTTTTCCAGCGCGGCGGTACTACCTCGGTCGAACCGTAGTAACTGGCAGCGGGAACGGATGGTGAGCGGTACTTTATACAGCTCGGTAGTGGCGAGGATGAAGAGGCAATATTCCGGCGGTTCTTCCAAAGTTTTGAGCAGAGCGTTGAACGCCTCGACGGTCAACATATGCACTTAATCGATGATATATATCTTTTTACTAAGTTGCATCGGACGGTAGCCGGTCTGCGATCGCAGCTCTCGAATATCTTCAACACCCCGGTTGGAAGCGGCATCGATCTCCAGAAGATCGGTGGTTTGGTTCTGAGAAAGCAACGTACAGGATTCACATTTACCGCAAGCGTCGACGGTCGTTGTTTTTACTTTCGGATCTTGGCAGACCGCCGCGCGAGCGAAGATGCGGGCGGCGCTTGTCTTGCCGGTCCCGCGGGGACCGCTAAAAAGATAGGCGTGTCCGAGTCGCTGCCGGATGATCGCCTGTTGCAAAGTGGTGCTAACCGCTTCCTGACCAAGCAGGTCCTTAAACTGTTGAGGTCGGTATTTGCGGTAGAGAGTCATAGTTCTAATATAGCCGATATTTTAAAACCTGCCTATGGAATGTGATAGAATATAAAGAAGAAAGGAGGAAGTAAAAGGGCGATGCTCTCTTCTCCTTTCCTATTACTTCCTTCTCCCCATTTCATGACTCAGGAAGAGGTATACCAAGCGATCGCCAAAGCCGCGGAACTGAGTGGGAGTCAAGCCGCTCAGCTGGTTCAGGCTGTCTTCCAAAATATTGCCCGGGAAATTAGCGTAGGCGAGGCGGTTGATATTGAAGGCCTTGGCAAGTTTTATACGGTTAAATATCCGGCCCGATCCGTAGAGGATCCGCCGGGGAGCGGACATACCAAGATTACCTTGCCGACGATTGAACCGGAGTTCGATCCGGACGACCAGCTGGTTTCCTTTGTGGCCGATCAGATCAAGAAACGTCCGGAACTGTTTGCGAACGATCCGGATGATGACGAAGAAAGCGAAGAGGAGAAGCCGGAAACGGAGAAAGAGCTGCCCGATCTGCCGGATTTGCCGGATGACGAAGAAGCGTCATCAAGCGAAGAAAAAGAGGAAAAGCAAGAGGAAAAACAGGAGGAAAAAGAAGAGAATAAGAAGGAAGATAAGCCGCTTGGCCGGGCATCCACCATTGAATTTGTGGATATCTCGCGGGTGAAAGTCGAGAAAGATATCCTGAGCCTGGTGCCGCAGCATATTGCCAAGCAGTACAACGTGGTACCGATTGATCTGGCGGAAGGCGTGCTGACGGTAGCGATGGTGGATCCGGAGGACTTCGACGCGCTGGAAATTGTCCGCAAGGAGACCGGTCTGTCGATTAAGCCGGTACTGACTACGCGCGACGATCTGAGCGCGGTGCTTGACCAGTATACCGGTCTGCAGGCGGAGCTTCAGGAAGTAATTGACCACTCCAACCTGGGTATTTCCAAACAGGAGCTGGAGGCGGCTAGCCAAGAAGATATTCAGGATCAGACCAATAAAAACGCGCCGACTGCCAAAATTGTTTTCTCCCTGCTCAAGCGGGCGGTAAAAGAGCATGCTTCCGATGTGCACATTGAGCCGTATGAGGGAAAGGTGATGGTGCGGTTCCGGATCGACGGTATCCTGCAGTCGCGGGTTGAACTGCCGAAAGAGATCCAGTCGGCGGTGATATCGAGGCTGAAAATCCTGGCTAATTTAAAAATTGATGAACAGCGGCTGCCGCAAGACGGTCGGTTCAACCTGATTATTGACCATCGCCAGGTGGACTTCCGGCTTTCTACTATTCCGGTAGTGTTCGGTGAAAAGGTGGTGATGCGGATTTTGGATAAATCGGTCGGTATTATCTCTCTGGAAAATGTCGGGCTCTCCGATCACGGCTTGCAGGTGTTGACCAAAAATATGGAGCGTAGTCACGGCATGATCCTGGTGACCGGCCCGACCGGTTCCGGCAAAACCACTTCCCTGTACGCCGTGCTTGGCAAGCTGATGAAAGACACGGTGAATATTCTGACGTTGGAGGATCCGGTGGAGTACCGGATCGAGAGTATTAATCAGAGCCAGGTGCACACTGAGATTGGCTACACCTTCGCGACCGGTCTGCGGGCGGTGGTCCGGCAAGACCCGGATATCGTGATGCTCGGCGAGATCCGCGATCAGGAAACGGCCGACATGGCCATCCATGCCGCCCTGACCGGCCATGTGGTTCTTTCCACGCTTCATACGAATGACGCCGCCGGCGCCTTCCCCCGCCTGATTGATATGAATATCGAACCATTCCTGATTACCACTTCCATTCACACGGTGATTGCCCAACGGTTGGCCCGCATTGTCTGTCCGGACTGTAAAATGAAAGTAGAGCCGACCAAACCGGAAATAGAAGAGGTGGAAGCGGAGTTGAAAAAAATGCCGGCCAAAACGCGCGAAGAGTTCGCTGGGAAAAAGTTACAGTTTTATGAAGGGAAGGGATGCGACGCCTGTGGCGGCAAAGGGTATCGCGGTCGGCTGGGCGTGTTTGAGGTGTTGGATGTCTCCGAGCCGATCCGGGAGCTGATTCTGAAGCGATCATCCGGAGATACGATCACCATGCAGGCAATTAAGGAAGGAATGGTCACGATGGTGCAGGACGGTATTATAAAGGCGCTGCGCGGACAGACCAGCTTGTCCGAAGTGTGGCGAGTCACAAAAGAGTAGCACGGTTCTATGCCAACTTACAGCTATAAAATTCATCTATCCAAAGGCCAGATTGAGCGGGGGACGTTGCAGGCGGCCACCCAGGCGGAGGCGATCCAGAAAGTACATAAACTGGACGGTATCGCTTTGGAAGTGAAAGAGTTGAAAGAAAAGAGTAAGTCCCAGTTTTCTTTTGGCGGGCATCTCTCTCTGAAGGAACGGATCGTTTTTACCGAACAGCTATCGGTGATGCTGAAGGCCGGCATTACTTTGGTGCAGGCGCTCAAGGGGCTTCGGGAAGAAACCAGCAACAAAGTCTTGGCTAAGATTCTCTCCGAGATGGTGAGCGACCTGGAAGGCGGCATGGCGTTTTCCCAGGCGCTCGCCAAACATCCGAAGGTGTTTTCGACTATTTACTGCCAGATGGTGGCATCAGCGGAACGGACCGGTAATATCGCCGGTATTCTCAATAAACTGACCGAGCAACAGCAGAAAGAATACGAGCTGAAAGGGAAGGTGCGGGGCGCGCTGATGTATCCGGCTATCGTCTCGACTTTGCTGGTGGGCGTTATTATCATGGTGATTACTTTTATCCTACCGAAGCTGATGGGCCTGTTCGAGCAGTCCAATATCTCCCTGCCGCTGAGCACTCAAATTCTCATCGGGATTTCTAATCTCTTTATTCATGATTGGTACTGGCTGATTGGCGGTCTGGTCGGTTTGATTATCGGGTTTAATTTGATGTTGAAAACCAAGTCCGGCCTCTACTCCTGGGATTTGATTAAACTGAAGGTGCCGGTGCTCGGTTCGTTTGTCGGCAAGTCCTACATGGCCCGGTTCACCCAAAGCTTCGCGTCCCTGGCGGAAGCGGGGATTCCGGTGTTGGAGATATTTAAGATTCTGGAAGGGGTGATTGGCAGTACGGTTTACGCGGCCGAGCTGGAAAAGATAGCGGCCGACGTGGAAAACGGGATTAAAGTATCGACCGCTATCCGCAAAAGCAAGTACTTTCCGGCGATGATCGGCCAGCTGGTTAGCGTCGGCGAGCAGTCCGGCGATCTGGCCGGTATCTTTAATGTATTGGGGAATTTCTTTGAAAAAGAGGTTGATACGATGGCCAAGAACCTTTCGACTATTTTGGAGCCGCTCATTATGATCGTTATGGGGGCGGCAGTCGGTTTTGTGCTGCTTTCGGTGATGCAGCCGATTCTCTCTCTGACCAACGCCGCCTGAAGGGGCCGCAATAGCTCAAAATAAAGTGTTACCCAAGAGCTAGTTCTAACGTCTCAGCAATCATCGGCTCCCGCAGTTGTCGGTTAAGGGTAAATAAGTCTTCGGTAAGCGTAGCAATTCGGCGCCGCAGGAGCAAGGGGTTGAGAGTTTCATGCTCCACCGTAAGCCGGTATTTAATATCTTGGGAGATCTCCGGGCTCGCCAGCACTCGCCGGTAGGCGGTAGTTCCCTTAGCGTATCTGCGCCGGTACTTGGAACCAACCCGAACCTTCTCCTCTAGTTTTCTGGACGCCACAAAATGGTTTAAGTAGGTTTCCAGAACACTGTACAATTCGTTCATCAAATCGACTACTTCTCGCCGGTCCAGCCGGGCGTAGCCTAAAAACCGGCGGATAACATGACCGTTCTTCTGCTCGACATAAGCGTTATCGTTTTTGTGATAGGACCTCGAGCGGGTCAGTTCAATATGGTTACTATCGCACCAGTTCTTTAGGAACCAGTTGATGAATTCGCTGCCGGTGTCCGGATGCATGCCAAGAATCGGAAAGGGCACCTTAGCTCTGATCCGGTTGAGGCTGTCCGTAGTAGCTTTCTCACCCTTGTTCCACTGGGCGGCGCAGGATACCCACATGGTACAGATATCGGTGTAATTGACCGAGTAAACCAGGTCCCCCACCAAACTTGGCCCGCAGTGGACCACCGTATCGATCTGGCCAAACCCAGGCGGCTTGTCTTTCCAGGGACCGGTAAATATGGGAATGATTTCCTTAAGCTTGGAAGGGCTGGTGGCAGAAATGCCTTTTCTTGCCGACTTGGAGTGGGTGAAGGTAGAGACCCGCCGCTTGACGGTGGCTTCACTCATGGAGATCAGCTTTTTGGTGGTGACCTCACTGTGATACCACATCTCGTCCCGTTTCAGTATCTCTACATATTCACCAATTACCGGGTGGACCAGCTCGCCGCATACTTCGCTAGCCGCCTCCCAAACGGTCCGCAGAGCTACCGTTACGTCCGGTCCGTACTCTACTTTCCGGCCCCGCTTTCCTGGTCTACCGCCATTCATCTGCAACCTTCTGAATTTGCGAATCGCCGCCTTGCGGTGCAGGCAGGTTACCTCGCAAACCGTAGTTAAAATCTCACTCTTGCGCTCCGCGCTTGCCTTTAGGTATTCGGATAGATACCGGCCAAACAATTGGTTTTTGGTTGTCATATTCATATGCAACCACGGTAACCATATTATGAGCTATTAAGCCAGGCTTGGGTAACATTATTTATGAGCTAAGGGGGTTCTCTTTTAGATGGGCAGGTAATCTGGTAGAGTAAGGTATATATGTCTGACCGTCCGTCTTTACTGCCGGTATCGATCTGTATTATCGCTTATAACGAAGAAGCGCATATTGCCAGCTGCTTGGACAGCGTGGCGGATCGGGCGGCGGAAGTGGTGGTGCTGAACGCGGAAAGTACCGATAAAACCGCGGAAATTGTCGAGCGGTACCGGCAGAAGTATCCGGGCGTGGTACTGATGACCGCTCCCAATACCTTCAAGTACAATATTAACAAGATGAAGACCTTTCATAAAGCCACCCAGCCGTGGATCTTTTATCTGGATGCCGACGAGCGGCTGACACCGGAGTTGTGGGATGAGATTGGCGACGTGATTGAGACGGATCGGTACGACGGGTATTTAGTGGGTCGGAAGAACTTTTATTTCGGAAAATGGATGCGATTCGGAGGGATGTACCCGGAAAAACAGCCGCGCTTATTCCGGCAGGGAAAGGGTAGCTTTAGTTTGGAGCATGTGCACGCTACCTTGGATATTGACGGACCGGTCGGAGAACTCGAGCAGCCGTTCCTGCATTA
>JAGWZN010000176.1 GCA_018968785.1 Patescibacteria group bacterium | reverse complement strand
AAAAAACCATTGCGTCCATTTGTAGTAGCCGGGATCGGAAGCGTTAATCTCTTTTGACCAGTCGTAACTGATTCCGGTCTGTCCGAACTGCCGCTTAAACTCTGTAATGTTCCGTTCGGTTGATATAGCCGGATGGATACCGCTTTTTATCGCGAAGTTTTCAGCTGGCAGGCCGAAAGCGTCCCACCCCATCGGATGCAGCACCTTTTTACCCTGCATCCGGGCAATGCGGGAGACAATATCGGTACCGGTGTACCCTAATAAATGACCGACGTGCAGACTGTAGGCGGAAGGATAGGGGAAAAAGTCTAAAACATACAGCTTATCGTCTCCGCTAGCCGGATCGGGAGTGCGGAACACCTGTTCTTTTTCCCATTTCTCCTGCCATTTTTGTTCGACGGCTCGATGATCGTACGGTTCAAGCATAGAAAAAAATTAGCTCTTGGTTTACTATACCATATTTTTACCCTTCTCGCAGCTCGGCGGTTGACGTTAGCCGGCAAATACCGCATGGTAAAATTATGTCTATTCGATCTTCTCAACAGCTCGACCTGGAAATTATGGCACTCTTGCTACATCGGCCTCAACATGGCTACGCGCTGCTGAAAAAACTGGGATGCCATCCTTCTACACTCTACTTCACTCTCCATAAACTGGAAACGCATCATTATCTTCACTCCCGCCTGATTCCGGGCCTGAAAACACCGCTTCGCCGATTGTACTGGATCGGTCATCGCGGCCGCGCGGTTTTAGCCGGAGAGCTGCCGAACTATATTCGAAAGGCCAGAATGAGAAGCGACAAATTGCTATCGGAGTACCTGGAGCATCGATCACACATCCGTTGGCTAGAAGGGTTCAGGCTTGCTCGTCCAACTGGTAGCCTACGCCGTGAAACGTTTTAATGAAACCTTTATACGAATCGGGAATTTTCTTCCGTAACCGATTAACGTGTACGTCAACCGAATTGGCCAGCGGAATGTACTGATATCCCCACAGTTCCTCCCAGATCTGTACTCGAGAAAGTACCTGCCCCTGGTACCGAAGTAAAAAGGAAAGAAGATCAAACTCTTTGCGGCTCAGCGGCAAAGCAACGTTGTCACAGTACGCAACACGGGATAAAAGGTCTAAAATAAAGTGATTTGTTACCAGCCGGTTACTCTGCTCCTGCTCCCGGGAGTATTCATACCGGGCAATCTCAGCCACCAGCCGAGAGTAGGAGTACGGCTCGATATAGTACTCATCCGCGCCCAGCTCCAGTATTTTACCTCTCTCATAAGCTGACTGATTAGCGGTTAAGATGAAGCATGCCCCGTTTTTACGAACCTTTTTCCAAGCAAGAAATAGCTCTCCGATTTGGTCAAAGCGATCGGAGGTATTAATCAACGTGGCCGCGTAACTGTCATAGCCGGATAACTGTAAGAACTGGTTCTGATCCTCACAACTTTTGGTGTAAATACAGCTCTGCTGGCAAATCCGTTCTAGCGCTTCCGTCTTTTTGTCCGGGGTATGGTAAATAAGTATTTTCATGTTCTGATTGTATTACCTTGCCGGGAACGCTGTCATGAAAACTTTCTTAAATCAAAGCCAAATGTTCAGTAGATATTAATCAAGCAGCTACCCGATTGCATGGTAAAAAATCATGAAAACTTCAGAATCTCCTCAGTTTTCAGGAATGCGTATCAAAATAGTAACCGGCGCGATAAGCGGTTTTAATGTATTGGCTGGAGAACGGTTTATCGATCTTTTGACGTAGCGATTCGATATGAGCGTCCACCGTATTTGGATACCGGTCTTTGCCTTCCCAGACATGGTCGAGCAGCTCATTGCGGGAAATCACCTGATC
>JAGWZN010000019.1 GCA_018968785.1 Patescibacteria group bacterium | reverse complement strand
CGGTGGAGCGATTCTTTGCCTGGCTACAAAACTTCCGGCGCCTGGTGGCGCGCTACGAGCGGAAGGGAGAAAACTTTCTCGCGATGGTACGACTGGGATGCATCCTCATATTACTCAGGCAATTTTGAGACTGCTTCTACCATTATTCTCATGCAACGAAACTGCTCATCTAGGCGCTTCAAACGGTTTAGTATACCTCGGGTGAGGGTATAGAACAGATGTGGGGAAAAGTCGATACATATCTCCCCTCCCTGCACGCTCACCTGTATCTGATCTGTTTGTCTCGCGAAAAGGCAAAGGGTAAAGAAAGTAGTCGGATTATTCACCGTAGATAGATGACTGAGAAAGAATATATCCATGCTATTTGCTCTCAACACTTCTGCCACAGTATCTTCCATCTGTTGTCGATCAAATCCCCGAGGAGATTCAAGCCGCATGCTCATTCCTTCATGATAGTCGGGAAACATTCCTTTTAAAATCAGCGGATCAACCAGTCGAGAGCAAAATGACTCGGGGTTCAAATTAACGGATGCAAGACCACTATGACGAACCAAGTCCCATCCTGGCTGGCTCTTATTCTCCTGATACCTGTCCGATAGAGAGTAATAACCCCAACGGCTCAGTCGTCCGTTACCGTCAGCGAAGAGATGAATCGCGTTCAGGCCGACCCCGAGTAAGGTGGCAATTTCCTCAAGCCCTTGATTATTTCGACTCATTTCTTGTAATCTCCCAAGGAGAATCCCGAGTAGTGTTCGTTTGTCTTCAGCGGTTGGCGTTAGGTTAAAACCGCCCTCTATATTAATATATACGGGACGTTTATCATTATATCCTTCAATGTTTTCCGCCACATTCGGCAACCTTTGACGTAAAATAGCGTTTACAGTTTCCAATAATTTTTGAAAAGTCTCAAAATCCAGGGCCTCTAAATACCCACGTTTCCCTTCTTCGCTTCCCCAAGCTTCTTGTAAACCGGATTGCTCCATCCAATCAAATAGTCTGCGCGCAGGAATGATCCGACACCTGTCCACCCCTTTCACCGGCGTCGCGGGAGGCAGATAGGATAGACGCTCTAGTACTGACAAATCTGACTTGTTATTGTAATAATACCGCTCAGCATAACAGTTTCTAGCGATTTCACAACTGTCGCGCTTAGAGACTTTTAAGCGGTTGGCCGATTTGGGTCTGTAAATAGTCATACACGACCCTGATCGTTTCGTTTTCCACCGCTTCGGCAGCGTTCACCCGCTCCGCCATAAACTCCGGCCGGGAAAACTGCCGCAGCAGCACAACCGTGCGCGGAGAATCCAGCCGTATGCCGGCTCCCGCCGCCTGCTGGTACCCTGTCTCCCCAAGCAAACCGCCCGCCTGGCTGCTCCATCCGACAAACTGTTCCGTTACCGGCTCTTCGGTAATAACGCAGCGGTCGAGCTCAGCCCGATACCCCAGCTCCGCCAGGCATTTAAGAAGAAATTCGGCCGTCAGCAGTACCGCCTTACGGCTTTGTCTATCCTCGCACAGCTCTCTGAGCCGTCCCAGAACATACACCAAGCCGTCATAAATTACCGGATGGGGATCACGCTCGATAAACAGTCGGTTCAGTGCTTCGGCAATAATCTCCGACTGCCGCATAAACAACAGCGGATCGGACGGATACGGCCGGCCACTCCGCTCAGCGCCGCCGGTAACCGATGCCTGAACAATAAGCAGCCCGGAGCCGCCTTCCACCAGTTCCAGCGCGGTTGGCAGATACGCTAACAGATGGCCGGTCAGCTTACTGGTCGGTTTGCGCACCCCTTTCGCCCGGGCCCGAACCTTCCCCAATTCCCGGGTAAACAGAAGAAAAGAACGGTCAGCGTCAAAGACGTCCGTTGTGTCTAAAATCACCGCTTCAGTCTTATACTGTTTCATTTCTGACAGATCGGGCAGTAGTGGGTAGACCGGCCGCCAATCTTTTTCCGCTGAATCTTGCCGGTATTACACCGGTTACAGTCCAGTCCTTGCCGGTGGTAGACATTGGCGGTTTTTAAGTAGGTTCCCCGCTCCCCGACGGCGTTTACATAATCCCGTGCACTGGAGCCGCCGGCACGCAGCGCCAGCTCCAGTGTCTCCTGAATCGAATCGCGCAGATTGCAAATCTCACCGGCCGTAAGGCTGCCGGCCGGCCGATCCGGCAGAATTGCCGCCCGGAACAGACTTTCATCAGCGTAAATATTCCCCAGCCCGGCGATATTAGCCTGATCGAGCAGGAACGTTTTAATTGGCTGATCCTTATGCTTGTCCAATTGGTTACTCAGATACTCATCAGTGAAATCGCGCTCCAGCGGCTCCGGTCCGATCGCTTGCAAAAAAGGCAGATCGGCAACCTGATCAGCCCGCAAGACAGAGACTCGGCCGAACTTGCGCAGATCGTTAAAGTAAAGCACTGAACCGTCATCAAACCGGATAATGACCCGGGTGTGCTTATGCGGCAGCGGTTCCAGATACGCCTCCTCCGGATGGCCGCCCATTACCACCTCGTTCTCATCCGATTCAAGTGCGGGATCATCAGGATCAGAGCTGGAAAACGGCAGGGTGGCGTTATCTACCTCAACCGGCAACTCTTCTTCCCGTTCCACCGCTTTCCAGATCAACTGACCGGTCATCTTGAGATGGATGGTAAGCGCGTGGTCGTTATTGAGCCGAAAAATTAACAGCTTGCCACGGCGCTCCAGCCCGGTAATCATCGCCCCTTCCGCCTGGGTCGGATCGCCCAGAAAAGAACCGGGCGACCGCACCTCTATCGATCGAATAGCGCGGCCGACCACATGATCTTCCAGACCGCGGCGGATTGTTTCAACTTCCGGCAATTCAGGCATAATTTTCGCGTAAAACCGCTTACTTATCTGAGATACTTCTCCGCGTCTTTCACAAACAGGAGCGAATACAGCACATCGGCCAGTCGGGCAGGGTTATGGCGAATCAGGGTACGCTGCCCCATTAACGGATCGGCCGCGTTCCGTTGGCCGGACAGCTGCCGAGCCAGCAGGTTCAGTCCGATCATCCGGTACGGCATGGACCGGGCCTTGCGGGTTTTATCGAACCGGACCGGAATCCGCTCCATCTCCTTCTTATACCGGTCGAGCAGTTGCTGATCCGGTAACCGCGTATTGTACAGAACGTAATCGACGCGCCGGCCGCCCATATACTCTTCAATAAGATCCACGAAATCCTGCACGAAGTACGACCCGGTTTGGCCTTTTTCGGTCATCAGGTTCACAACATACACTACTTTGGCCCGGCTTTTTTGTAACGCTTCCGACATTCCTTTCACTAATAGGTTGGGGATCAGGCTGGTAAATACACTACCCGGCGCGATCACGATCAAATCCGCCTGTCGGATTGCCTGCTGAGCGTCCGGATGTAAGGAGCAGGCCGGCTCCAACCACAACCGCTTCACATTCGAAGCTTCCGACCAAACATACTCTTCAATCTTATGCTCGCCATGAATTACCTTTCCATTGGTCATTTCCGCTCTCAGATGGGTCAGGTCGGTTGTAACCGGAATAACCCGGCCCTTCACCGCCAGGATCCGGCTGGCTTCCAGTACGCCTTTATCAAAACTGCCGGTTACTTTTTCCAGCGCCGAAAGCAATAAATTGCCGAAATTATGTCCTTTTAATGTCCCGTCAGTGAACCGGTAGTTCAGCAGATCACGTAAAACCGTGGAGTCGGCCGCTAACGCCACCAGCGCCTGCCGGATATCGCCCGGCGGCAAAACGCCCAATTCATCGCGCAGGATGCCGGTCGATCCGCCGTCATCCGCGGTCGAGACAATCGCCGACAGCTCGAATGGATACTGGCGCAGCCCGCTTAATACTGTAAATGTGCCGGTGCCCCCGCCGATTACCACTATCTTTTTCATCTTGGGAGAATCAACCTTAGAACTAGTTATCGGAACCGCGGTACCACTCTACCGTTTTGGCCGTGCCGGAAATAAAATCAACGGTTGCCTTCCATCCCAGTTCGGCTTCCGCCCGCGCCGGTGAAAGGATAATTTTCTGCACCTCGCCCGGCCGGCCCGGATCATGCACCGCCTCCCGGGTATAGCCGATACACTCCGCCAGCGCCCGATACACCTCGTTGGTAGCCGTGCCGACGCCGGTCGCGATATTATACGACCGCCCATCACCCTGAGTCAGCACTGCCAGGTTCGCGGCCGCCACATCGCTCACATATATGTAATCCCGTACCTGGGTACCGTCGCCGAAGATAACGGCCGGTTCGTTATCCAGCATTTTCCGGCTGAAAATTGCGCAGACACCCGCCTCCCCATGCGGATCCTGCCGAGGGCCGTACACGTTGCTGTACCGCAAAACGGTGGCAGCCGGCGACGATCCGTCCGTCAGGATCCGGAGATACCGCTCGGCCGTATATTTACTGAGACCGTACGGAGAAACCGGATCCGCTGGCGTCTCTTCATCGCAGGGAACAACCGCCGGATTGCCGTACATAGCGCCACCGCTGGAAGCGTATATGAACTTCCGCACCGAATCGGCTGACCGGGCCGCTAAAATCAGGTTAATACTCCCGATAATATTACGGCTGGCATCAGCTCCGGGCTGACGGGTGGATTCGACCACCGAAATCTGCGCGGCATGATGGTTAATCACCTCCGGCCGGAACTCAGCAAGCACCGCCTCAATACGATCGCGATCTTCAATACTGCCTTTGTACAGCTTGGCTTTCGGATTCACCTGTTCGGCCTTGCCGGTGGAAAGGTCATCCAGAACCGCCACCGTATGGCCGGCCGCTATATACGTATCAACAACATGGGATCCGATAAAACCGGCACCGCCAGTCACAAGGATTTTCATCTTTTATATATTAAAGGATACATCTTTTCGACACCGTATACTCAGCATACCAGAAATTATCGTTGCTTTTTAGAAAGGTTTTGCTAGCATAAATATATCGAGGGTCGTACTATAAATAATGTGAAAGCGCATCGTATGAGCGTCCCATCCAACCCCACCTCACCGGTTTACTGGCGATCGTTAATCAATCAAAGCGCCATCCGCTTTTTTATTCTACGGGCGCTATGGGATAAGGATTCGTATGGGTATATCCTCTCCCGGGAAATTGAAGAGATTTCCTGGGGATTTTGCAAACCGACCGAGAGTACGCTGTATCCGGCCCTTAATGATCTGGAAAAGCACGGCCTGATTCACAGCAGCCAGATTAGCGCCAACTCCCGCACCCGCAAAATGTATCATATTACCGATACCGGCAAAATGGCGTTCCGGACCGCCGCGAAAACCTGGGGCGAGATTATTCCCGCTGTCCGGCAGAGCACCACGCTCTAGAATGAGTGCTAGAACAAGTTCTAGCGCATTACGCCAGCCTCTGCTTCCAGCTGTTCCCGGAACAGATCGTTCCATCGCCGCTCCGCCCGGATGCCCGGGTCAGCGATCAGTTTAACCCGCATATCGCTTGGGAGGAAATCCAGGGTAAAAGACCGGCCTTCCACCACTACCGCTCCGGTAAATTCGGTTGATTGCCGCAGCTCCGCCAGCGCCCGGGCCATAATCCGGATCACTAGCGGTTGCGTCTGAGAAGCCACCTGCGGCACCAGCTTATCCACTTCCGGCGCTCGCAAATCCGATTTCAACCGCTCGCTTACCTCTTCATCGCCATCGTACAACGCCGGACCGGTAGCGGAGTAACGGTAGCGGAGCCGGGCGGCGATATTAGCAAAATCCGCTTCCGGCTGCCGCAGATGACGGTAGGCAAGGTACCGGAACACCTCTCCGAGAGAGAAGGAATGGGCGGACAGCTCGGCGCACAGATGCTTGGTAATCGTTCCCTTGCCGACTCCGCTCAACCCTTCCACCGCGATAATCCGGCAGTCGGTGAGCGACTCCATTTCGCTGACAATCACTTTCATGACGTTTTCCGCCCCGTGCAGGAGGCCGGTATCGATCACCAAGTTGCGCCGCGCCTTCTGCAAGGCCAGCCCCTCCGCTTCCAGCTCCTTGCGGATCCGGCCGGCCGTTTCGGCATCTTGGAAGTCCCGCTCCACCAGCTTCACCAGCATCTCTCCAATCTGCTGCCGACCCACCTGCTCACGCAATTGGGCGGCAATTATGGGCGGCAGATCGAAAAATGAGAGCAGCTGGTGTAGATCCTCAGGGGTAAAATCAGAAAAGTACTTATCAGCAAACTCTCCGACTCCCGGCTCAACGTACCCGCGGTAATCCAATCGATCCGCTACCGACGCGGTGATAATCTCAATCTCCGGATACGCCCGCTTCACCCGAGCGATACCAAGCGGCGCCGCAAACACGGTTACCAGGATGATCTGACCGGGAGGCACGCCGTGTTCGATCATCCGGGCGATCGCCGGCAAAATAGTGTTCCCGGTAGCCAGTATGGAATCCACTACCAAAACCGGACGGTGTGTATCCAACTCGCCCCAATCGGTATCGATAATAATATCCAGGCTTTTCTCATCCTGCCGGGCGTGAAAATGGTAAAACCGGGACACACCCCGCTGCCGATAACTCGGGCCGAAAGCTAAGCCGGAACGCCAGACATACGTTACTGTCACATCCGGATTGCCGGCAAGCGACCGGTCAGCCAGAATATCGGTAATAATCTTGCACGCCTCCCGGAACGGCCGGCCCCGTGACTGTTCTGTCGCCGGTTTATCCGGATACCCGGATCGCAACCGGGCCAGCGCCTGAGTAATCTCCGGCGATTTCACCAGCCGGCAGAGCCGTTTCCGAATTACCAGATCCCGGGTAATATCTTCATTTAATACCGCTTCAACCTGAGCAACCCGTTGCGGGTCCTCGTTCAGACGGGCCAGATAGATATCAGCGTACGGACCAACCGAAGGCAGTCCGCCCAAATCAAACCGCTCCTTAAAGCGGTCAATCTCCGGCAGCCGGGAAAGAGCGTTCTGGGCCCGCAACTCCAAATAGGGGCCGAGATACGGCACCTCATCCATCGCGATCCTTATTCCTTCGTACTGCCAGAGCTTACGCTCAATACTCAGCCGCGCCCGCATCTGAAACCCCGACCGATGAAAAAGAGAGGTCATCTCTTTCAGATTGACCTCTCCATCGCCTTCTTTCATTTCCAGTAGGGTAGCAGCCGAACGAACAATTTTTCCATCCTCCCGCTTCGTCCGTTCCCCTTTATATACTACCGAGTAAAGCCGGCCGTTCTTCAAGCGCACCCGGATTAGGTGGTTGAACGGCGCCCGCTCCTCATTGCTAAAAAAGTAATCCTCGTAGCTCACCGTTGACTCCGACTCCCCCAATTTTTGCTCAAGCGCTGCCGCCTGCCGGTCATCCAACCGGAGCTTATCCTGCACCTCGTACGCGGTCGCGTCGAACGCTTCGGTCAGGGTATAAACATTGGTGACAACCAGGTCGGCTGTCGGCCGGGTCGGCACAATATACCGGTTATAAGCCGGGATCACCGTTTTCATTACCTTGCGCAAGGCGGCGAGCGGCTGCTTGGCCTCCGTCATTTTATCCGGTTCCGTATCCAACTCCCGCCGCATCCGACGCACCAGTATAGTGGCGATATCAGCCTCCACAAAGACGCGGTAGTCGATCTCCGCGGCAAGTTCTTTCCGCAAAACGTACAGTCCTTCCACAATAATCACCGGCGCCGGCTGAATCAGTCGCGTCCCAACCGTTTCCGATTGGGAAAGAGAGTACCGCGGCAGTTCTGTGGGCTGGCCGGCTCGCAGCGCCCGGATCGCTATCGCCATCCGTTTTAAGTCGACCGCTGCCGGCCGGTCGAAGTCGGGGCTCTCCGGCCGGTCCTTTCTGAGCTCGGCCGCCCCCCGGTAAAAATCGTCCATGGAGATAATCACGCTGCCAATCTCCGCCGCTTGCAGCATCTGCTTTAACCGTTCCGCCAATTCACTCTTTCCGGCACCGGAAGCGCCGGCAATCCCAACCACAAAACCGGAACGGTTCGACAGGCCGGCTATTACCTGATCCTGTATCTGCTGGATTCCTCGACGTAACGAAAAAGAAGGAAGATTCATACTTCTGATTTCACTATACCGGTAGTTCGCCTACAAAAAAAGAGCACTCAATCTTGGCGACGACCTACTTTCCCAGGTCCTTGCGGTCCAAGTATCATCGGCGCTGACGGTCTTCGCTTCCGTGTTCGGAATGGGAACGGGCGGTTCCCCGTCGCACAAGCCACCAAGATAGAATGCTCTTTCACGCGCACCACACAACTCAACACATGGGAGGGCGCATCCGAAGATAACGCTCTCCACACGTGCAGATTTTGAAGGTCTGGCAATCCCGCGACCGGGACCGTTAAATCCAGAAATTACTCGTCACTTGTACCGACAGTATATATCCCGAAGAATATCTACTGTCAGCAGAGGAGTAAAGGTATATGATCAATTAGTACACCACGGCTGAAACGGTTACCCGTCTTACACCTAGTGCCTATCAAGGTCGTTATCTACAACCGATCTAGAAACCTAATCTTGAAGCCGGCTTCGCGCTTATATGCTTTCAGCGCTTATCCAAAACCCAACATAGCTACCCTGCACTGCCGTTGGTACGACAACAGGCACACCAGAGGTTGGTCCCCCTCGGTCCTCTCGTACTAGAGGGAGTCCTTCGCAAGTTTCCACGCCCACAGAAGATTAGGACCGAACTGTCTCGCGACGTTCTGAACCCAGCTCGCGTACCCTTTTAATTGGCGAACAGCCAAACCCTTGGGACCTTCTCCAGCCCCAGGATAGGACGAGCCGACCGTATACTCCATTATTACTAATGGTACAGACTATACCTTTACCTAAACTGCGTCATTTAGGCAGTGACGTGTTATTTCGCCCGAATCAACACTGACATAGCGAAATCTTCTTCTTGTGTTTACAAGAATCCAGTCGTTACGGGGTCACGAAGCCCACTTTATACATCATAGAGGGGATTATATATGGATTAATCAGCGCAACTAGCTTTTTCGTTTCCTGCGTCCGGGTATACATCCTGTATCCCTTATCTCGGTCACGATAATATTGCATAGTAATCGCAAATTTCTCCGCAATAATTTGAATGAGCTTTTCCACTTCTTCAAGAAGAAAGCAGTAAGAGCTAATATCAATTCTCCCGTTCTGATATGAACCATCATCCATTATCCAGACAGCCATTACCAACGGATCAAGATACTTACCAATATCATCTGGCATATATTTCCTTCCGCATCGATATTCTTCACCCTGATAAAACTTGTGGTAAATATCAGTAATTTGAGGATGTCGAATGGTTCGGAACCACCAGGATTTGGGGTACTTTTCGCCATCAATGGTGTACCGATAACTGATTTTTGGTTCAGTGTAGACAAAGTTTTGCAGATGCTCGTACTTCCAGTAAACATAGGCTTTTTGTATAAGGCCTTGTTCAACTTTAAAGTTAGCATTGACACTTCCTTTGCCAATACGCATAGTTCCATCGCCAAGCAGAGAGCCTATAATCAGCGATTCCTGTGTCTTAGTTAGAGACAAAGAAGGCTTAATATCTCTCCATTTCTTGTGCCAATGAACAGCTTCGAGACTTCCCACGGTATCACCCTTGTACATAGGTATATTCTAACCGAACAAATACCAAATGTCCAGTCGGGCTTCACCGTTATGAGTCACTTTATTCCCTCGACTTTCTTGGGATTATCGAGGTGCCAAACCGCGCCGTCGCTGTGGACGCTTGGGCGCGATCAGCCTGTTATCCCCGGGGTAGCTTTTATCCG
>JAGWZN010000018.1 GCA_018968785.1 Patescibacteria group bacterium | reverse complement strand
GGAGGTGGGAATAAGCCGTCCCTACCGACCGGCAATACAACTCAGACGAGTACTATTAGCACTGTTCATGCCACGACTCCCTCGTCAGAGCCATACATCGTCACTCCCAAATCCGGAGCGGTGATTGGCCGCACTAATCTGAAGCTTGATACAAACGCCGAGGTGCTGATTTATCTGGCGGCCAGCGGCACGGTAAGCGATACGCAAGACGCCGATTGGCGGGCGTATCTGCCGGCTAATACCACAACGCCGCTGGTTGAGTTTTCCTCGGCCAATATCAACAAGACGCTTCTCTATGCCGCGCTCTATCCGGTGCCGTTAACCGGGATCCTTGATGCTGTAAAAACTGAAACTAACTATGAAAAGCAGACCGTAAACGGAAAGCCGGCCGCGCATTATAAATACGGTCTGGATGCCGGAAAGCTCAAGGTGTATCTGCCCAGTGGCGCTACCATCAGTCAGCCGGCGGCAGAGATTGTATATCTTTGGAATGGCGGCCAGCCGGTGAGCAGTATCCTAACCGGTACGCTGTCTTATCAGGGGCACACCTATCAACTGAAGGAAAGCGAGAACTATCTCCAATGGAACGGCTCCAGCGCCGCGACCAGTACCAACCCGGCAATCATGAAATTGACCGGCACCGACGGGAGTGGTCAGGCACCATCGGTTGTGAGTGTCAGCGACTTTATTGCTCAGTTGGGGATCGCTAATCTCCAATCGGTACCGAATACCCTCTCTTCCTCTACCGGTACCACCATCCAGCCGATTACGCCTACCGGCCAAACGGTGACCTCGGTCAGTTCGCCGCTGACTACCGTGCCGCCGCTTCCTGCCGCCACGCCATCCGATCAGGCGAAACAGCGGGATATCCAACGGTTAGCTGATCTGGGCGATCTGCAGCAGGCGCTGGAGAACTATAAAGCGGCCAAGGGCAGTTATCCGGTAACGACGACTCTACAGCAGACCCGGAGCAGCCAGTTATTACTGAACGATCTGGTGCCGACCTATCTTACCGGGCTGCCGGTCGATCCGCTGCCTAACACGTTCTGGTATGAGTATCAGTCGGATGGTAAGGGATACGTCTTGCGCTCGGTAGCGGAAGATAGTACAAATAGTAAAGCCGTAAAGGGCAAAGCGTATTACTACTATCAATTAACCGGAGGAACTCCCCAACAGTAGTGGAGAAAGTAGAAAGGAACCTGTATGACCGTACTGTATATTGTGATCGCTCTGGTTGTTTTGCTACTGCTTTGGCTGTTTTTAACCTATAACGGGCTAATCGCCGCCCGCAATCAAACGGACGAAGCGTTTAGCGATATTGATGTCCAGATGAAACGCCGGTATGATCTGATTCCCAATCTGGTTGAGTCGGTCAAAGGGTATACCAAGCAGGAAAAAAGCGTTTTGGAGGATGTCACCCAAGCCCGCGCCAACGCGATCGCGGCCGGCGGCAAAGGATTGGACGAGCAACAAAAAGCGGAAAACGCGCTGACCGGCGCGCTGCGCTCTGTTTTCGCGGTGGCGGAGAACTATCCCGATCTGAAATCATCGGCCAACTTCCAACAGCTTTCCAGCGAACTGACCGATACGGAAAACAAGCTGGAAGCCGCCCGGCGGTTTTACAACGCCAACGTTCGCGACTTTAATACCAAGCTCCAGGTGTTACCGACCAGCATCTTTGCCAAGACGCTCGGCTTTACCGCCAAACCGATGTTTGTACTTGAGGATCAAGCCGCCAAAGAGCCGGTCAAGGTGGAGTTTTAGTTTTTATGACGCTGTATACGCAGGTCGCGAACAACCGACTGAAAACCTGGGTATTCCTGATTATTTACACCGCATTGCTGCTAGCGGTCGGCTACGGCGGCGCCTGGTACCTTCAATCGAGCGACATTCTGCTCATTGTCGGGGTGATTGCCATTGCGCAAGGGTTTATCGGTTACTGGTGGTCGGATAGCATTGCCCTGGCGATCTCCCGGGCGGAGCCGATGGATGAAAAGCGGTACCGCCGGGTTTATAAAATTGTGGAAAACCTATCGATTACCGCCGGCCTGCCAATGCCGCGGTTATATATTATTCATGACACTCCGATTAACGCCTTTGCCACCGGCCGCGACCCGAAGCACGCGGCGATCGCGGTTACAGAGGGTGCTATCGACAAATTAAATGATAATGAGCTGTCCGGCGTGCTGGCGCATGAACTGTCGCATGTGGGCAATGAGGACATTCGGCTGATGAGCTTGGTGATGGTGATTGGCGGGATGATTGCCCTCCTCTCCGATTTTATGCTGCGCAGCATGTGGTGGGGCGGTGGCCGCCGTCGGGATAATGAATCCGGCAATCTGAACGCTATCCTGATGCTGATCGCGATCGTTTTAGCGCTGCTGGCGCCGCTGGCTGCCACTCTCATCCAACTGGCCATCTCCCGTAAGCGGGAGTTTCAGGCTGACGCCAACGGGGTTCTGCTGACACGCTATCCGGAAGGACTGATCTCGGCGCTGCAAAAGATTGAGGCCGATAACGAACCGCTGGCGGAAGCCAATAAGGCAACCGCCCATATGTATTTTAGTAATCCGCTCTCCGCCGGCGCGATCGCTAATCTGTTCTCAACCCATCCGCCGTTGGAAGATCGGATCGCGGCTTTGAAAAAAGGAAGCGGAATACCTAGCTGAACCGTATGACAAAAGAAGAAGCGGCATCGCGGGTGAAAAAGCTGCGGGATGAAATTAACCGGCATCGATATCTGACGCATGTGTTGGATCGGGAGGAGATATCGGAAGCGGCGCTGGACTCCTTGAAGCATGAGCTCACACAAATCGAACAACAGTTCCCCGAACTGACTACACCCGATTCTCCGACGCAGCGGGTGGCCGGCGAACCGCTTCCGGAGTTCGTCAAAGTCCAGCATCTGACCCGGATGCTTTCTTTAAACGACGTTTTCGATTACGCGGAGCTGGCGGCTTGGCAGGAGCGAAACGCCAAGATGACCGGTCAAACAGCGGTTGAGCGCTCCGGCTATTTTGCCGAAATTAAGCTGGACGGCTTCTCTATTTCCTTGGTATACCAAGACGGTTTGCTGGTCCAGGGCGCGACCCGCGGCGACGGCTATACCGGTGAAGATGTAACGGTGAATGTGCGGACAATTGAAGCGATTCCGCTCCGGCTTTGGGATACGGATCATCCGCTGGCCCGGAAAGCGTTTTCCGGCCGGTTTGAGGTTAGGGGAGAAGCGTACATTACCAAGTCCGATTTCGCGGCTATCAATACCGAGCAGCGAGCCAACAGTCTGCCGGAGTACGCCAATCCGCGCAATCTAGCGGCTGGCAGCATGCGCCAGCTTGATCCCCGGCTCACCGCCAGTCGCCGGCTCCGGTTTTTCGCCTTTGGCTTGGCAACCGATATCGGCCAGGAAACGCATGAACAGGAGCATCAGATCGCGGCGGCGCTCGGTTTCCCGGTGGAGCCGCATAGCCGGTTCTGCCCGGGGTTAAAGGAGGTAGAGGCGTTTCTGCGGGAGTGGGAGGAGAAGCGCAAGCGGTTAAATTACGGTACGGACGGCGCTGTGGTGAATATCAACACGTGCGACCTGTTCTCCCGTTTGGGAGTAGTGGGCAAAGCGCCGCGGGCGGCGGTAGCGTTCAAATTCTCAGCGGAACAAACGACAACCGTGGTGCGGGATATCGAGCTGCGGATTGGCCGGACCGGCGCTATCACGCCGACAGCGGTGCTGGATCCGGTACGGTTAGCCGGGAGCACGGTTTCCCGGGCAACCTTGCACAATGCCGATGAAATCGCCCGTAAGGATATCCGGATTGGCGATACGGTGGTTATCCAGAAAGCAGGCGATATTATTCCCGAGGTAGTGCAGGTGTTAGTCAATCTGCGGCCGGGCGACAGCAGTCCGTACCAGTATCCGAAGCAGATTAGCGGGGTGCCGGTAATCCGGCGGCCGGGTGAGGCGGCTCATTATGTGGATGTGGCGTCTCTAGCGGAAGATGGCGGTACGGTGGAGACGGAAGATCAGCGGCACCATCGGGTGAAAGTGGTGCTGAATGACGTGCTGAAGCGCCGGCTGGAACATTTTGCCAGCCGGGCCGCCATGGATATCACCGGGCTGGGGGAGAAAGTGGTGGCCAAGTTAGTTGATGCCGGGCTAGTCAGTTCGGTAGCCGATATTTACACCCTAAGTAAGGAGCAGATCTTAGCGGTGGATGGTTTTGCCGATCTTTCAGCCGCTAATCTGCTAGCCGCCATTGAGCAGAGCCGGAGCCAGCCGTTTACCCGGTTGCTATTTGGTCTGGGCATCCGGCATGTCGGTAGCGAGACGGCGGTTACGATCGGTCAGCATCTGGCTGAGCAGGGAGCGCGGAAACTGCCGGAGATTATTGGCTATCTGCGGGGAATGACAGTCGAGCAGTTTGCGGAGTTGCCGGATATCGGTGAGGTGGTGGCCAAAAGTCTGTACGACTATTTTCACCATCCGATAGAACAGAAAGTGCTGGATCGACTACCGGCGCTTGGCCTGCGCTGCGAGATCCAGCCGGTAACTATTAAACAGACCGGTCCGCTGGCCGGAAAAACGGTGGTCTTAACCGGTACGCTTTCCCGCTTTACCCGGGAGGAGGCGAGCGAGAAAATCCGGAGCGAGGGCGGAAAAATAAGCAGCTCGGTCAGTAAAGAGACTGATTATGTAGTAGCGGGTGAGCAAGCAGGCAGCAAACTGAATAAAGCGCAGGAGCTCGGAGTCACGGTGCTGAGCGAGGAGGAGTTTCTAACCTTACTAAGTCAGAATAAAAGATGAAAGACCCCAGACCGGGAAAGTATCAACACTATAAAGGGGAGTATTATCAGGTTTTTGGCGTGGCTCATGATAGCGATACCGGGGAAGAGTATGTGATGTACCAAGGGTTGTACGATTCGCCGGAGTTCGGACCACGGCCGCTTTGGGTGCGGAAAAAGGACAGTTTTCTGAAGCTGGCAACAGTGGACGGCAAGACGGTGGAGCGGTACCGGTACGTCGGGGACGAAGATGACCTTTCTCCTTTCCCCTGAATCTGTTACCATACGGGTATGGCATCAGTACTGTCAACTGAAGAAATTGAACTGCTCGGCCGTTTGGCGCGTCTGGATTTAACCCCGGAAGAGATTACCCGCTATGCCGGCCAACTGTCGGCTGTCGTGGAGTATGTTAAACAACTGTCCGAGGTTAATACGGATGGGGTGGAAGTCCGCGGGGTAACCGGCATGGTTAATATCCTGGCGGCGGATCAGCCGCGAGCCGCCGGAGACCTGTGCGACGTTGATTATCAACACCTATTAAGCGGCGCGCCGGCCCGGGAAAACAACTTTATTTTAGTGCGGGCGGTCATGGGCGAGGAGGTGAGTCCGTGAGTAAGCCGTTGTATCTACTTACAATTGAAGAAGCGGCTGCCGGTCTACAAGCTGGCGATTTTTCCTCGGTTGAGCTGACGGAAGCCTGTCTGACGCATATCCAAAAGCACGACGCGAAAATCCACAGTTTTATTCGGGTGGAAGCGGATATCGCCCTATCCCAGGCGCGTGAGAGCGATGCCCGTCGAGCCGCTGGTAAAAGCCGGGGAATCCTGGATGGTATTCCGTATAATCTGAAAGATGTCTACGCCACCATCGGATCGCTGACAACGGCGGCATCCCATATTTTGGAAGAGTGGCAGGCTCCGTATAACGCGACGGTGTATCAGAAGTTATGCCATGCCGGCGCCGTCTTGCTCGGTAAAACCAATACCGATGAGTTTACCATGGGCAGTTCGACGGAGAGTTCGTACTTTGGCGTGACGCGCAACCCATGGGATACCGACCGCGTGCCCGGCGGATCCAGCGGCGGTCCGGCGGCCGCCATGGCGGCCCGATTCGGCCTGTTTGCTGTTGGCACCGATACCGGCGGCAGTATCCGGCAACCGGCCGCGTTTTGCGGTGTGGTCGGCCTGCGTCCCACCTATGGCCGGGTCAGTCGGTTCGGCGAACTGCCCATGGCTTCATCGCTTGATCAGACCGGGCCGATTACGGCCACGGCTCGCGACGCAGCTATCGTGTTGCAGGTGCTAGCCGGCCACGATCCGCTTGACGCCACTTCATCACCGAACCCGGTTCCCGATTACCTTTCCGCGACGGACCAGCCGTTAGCCGGTGTTAAGATTGGCGTGGCGGAAGAGTACTTCGGCGAAGGGATTCATGCCGAGGTGGAACGGACAGTCCGGGATGCCATTGCCGCTTTGGCGAAAGAGGGAGCCGAGATCGTGCCGGTTTCCTTGCCGCTGATCCACTACTCCCTGGCCGCCTATTATATTATCGTGCCGGCGGAAGTGTCATCTAATATGGCGCGGTACGACGGTATTCACTACGGTTACTCCGTCGAGCGGACCGAGCCTAAAAAAGCGGAGGTTCTGTACGATGTCTACGCCAAAAGCCGGGCGGAAGGGTTGGGCGCCGAAGTGAAGCGTCGGGTAATGCTTGGCACGTATGAGCTGTCGTCTGGTTATTACGAGGCGTACTATGCCAAAGCGGAAAAGGTGCGCGCGCGGGTTTCCGGGGATTTCACCCACGCCTTTACCCAATGCGATGTTCTGGCCGCACCGGTGGCGCCGCACACCGCCTTTAAGATTGGCGAGAAAATCGGCGACCCGCTATCAATGTATAAGGAGGATATCCTGACCGTTCCGGTGAATATCGCCGGCGTGCCGGGCATTTCGGTGCCGTGCGGTTTTGTAAATGACTTGCCGGTCGGATTGCAACTCATTGCCGATCGCTTTCAGGAAGAGAAAGTCTTGCGCGTGGCAGCCGGTTACCAGCGGCTGACCGATTATCATTGCCAACTCCCTTCGCTTATTTCCTAGAATTATTTCCTAACATCCGTCCATGAAGATTCCCGTTATCGTTGGTGTGATTATTGTAGTTCTAATCGCTATAGTTATCTTATTTGCCATGAAAAAGAACAATGACAATACCGGCGCGTTTGCTCCGGACAATACCTCACCTAGTCCTACCGGCGCCGCGGCTCTGAAAGATCCGCCGGACGCGGTAAGCGCCAAAGTGGTGACCCTTAAAACGGATATGGGTGATATTAAGATCAACCTGTATCCGGCCGACGCGCCGAAAACGGTTGAGAACTTTGTGACGCTCGGCAAGCGGGGATACTACAACGGGATTATTTTTCATCGGGTGATTAAAGCTTTCGTTATTCAGGCGGGCGATCCGGCCGGCACCGGCACCGGCGGCACCAGCATATTTGGCGCCGAATTCCCGGATGAAATCAACAGCCATAAGATTGTCAAAGGGACGGTAGCGATGGCGAACAAGGGTCCTAATACGAACTCCAGCCAGTTTTTCATTGTCACCGAGTCGGCACAACCGAGTCTGGACGGTCATTATACGGTGTTCGGTCAGGTAGCGGATAACGCTTCCCAAGCGGTGGTTGAGAAAATCGCCGCCGTACCGACCGATAGCAGCGACAAACCGACCCAGCCAATTAAAATTACCGGTTTCCAGATTGATCAACGGTAATGAACAGTCCGGATGCGATTATTCGGCGCTATCAACCACCGGCGCCGGAAAAAGGAACAGAAATAATAAAAATAGAGCAGCTGAGACCAGACAAGGTAGCGCAGCTGGTGTATTGGGGAATCGGTATTACCCAGGGTCATAATGGGTTGACTGACGATGTTTTTGATTGGCTGGGCGGGTCTTTCCCCCATTACCGGATTTCGGATGATGTGGCGACACGAGCCAAGCCATTAGTGGCGTCGCTTACCAACCGGTTGATGAAGTCCGGACTACATTTATCTCTTCCATCGGAAGATGTCGCGAACTATTCAGGGAGAAAAGTTGACCGTCTGCAAGCAGTGTTAGACAGGAGTCCGGAAATGCGGCCTGATCCTTCCAGGCTATTACTTGACATTCTGTGCGACATGATTATGCGGGAACATTTATATTTGGTAGAGCAGGGTGGCCGAAGGCGGCCGCCAGTTGCACCTGGTAAGAGGATGAGTTATATGAATGATCCCTTCCACAGCTTTCTCTGCCGATTCGCGCGTGACGGCGCACAGTTTTGGATTCCCGAGTATCACCGTCTTTTTCAAGAGATATCGCAATATATGGAAGGATATATGTCTAGCCTAAATCCGGAAGACCCTTATTTACTCATGTATCAAAAGATGGCTCAAGTTTATGATGAGCGGCATCCGAAAAAAGCGCCCGTCGGCCGAAGCTCTGCCGCTAATTTGAGTAGTTAGTATCCCTTCTTGCAGTGACGTTGGGATTGGAAATACGGGAACGTGATGCCCGGCGCACCTTTTGATCGAACAACTTGCGCGCTTCTTGCTTTTGCGTTTGAATCCGGCCTAATATCGAGGGCACAGAATTTGCTTTTCCCGGTCTTAATCCAGCTATTCTTTTTACTCCTATGGAATTTATTCGGAGCAGTGTTTTCACAAATTCATTTTCTAAAGGACCTATAGCATCTGAGAGCCAGATGACTTGTTGAATCTCTGGGCGGATGTGAGGAGGAATGGGGGGATGGGTGAGTTTAGTGCGCACAACCTCACTCCAGGCGTATCCTAACTCGGCAAGTGCAGTGGCAGCCTGATCCATGGTTGGATTAAAGTTGTAAATTTCTTGAATTAATGCCCTTATTTCTTCAGGCGACCACGGCTCATTATTGTCTGGATAATCTACGTCCTGTTCAGGGCTTGGAGGATGTATTCCGTTAGATGAAGATGAGGATTCGGGATTTTCTAGAGACATGAGAAGCTTTAGTAGCCAAATAGTAGCTTTATTTGACCAAGAATGCAATTATTCAGGATCAAATGAGGCATCGGGAATAAGAAGCCTTTCGCTTTCCTGCAGCTTGCGATAGTGGGTTCGATATAACTTCGCGCGGGATTGCTCATACTTTTTTAATTGTTCAATAATAAGTCCGGCGCATTCACTAGCTCTTATTTGTCGCTCAACCTTCCTTTTGGTAGGGATTACATTGAGCAACGACATAGAAGCAGTCCATATCCTTGTAACCGACTCTTCCACTTCTCGATCTAGTTGCGCAATATTTATGCTGAACTCTCTTTCCAGTTCACCTCTGGTTTTTTGATAGGTTTCTACTAAGTCAGGAAAACACTCCCGAAGAAAGAGCGGAGGTATAGGAACGTTTTCCGTATTAGGAGGAGGAAACTGGCTCCGGATATAGGATAAGAAAGATCCCAGCACTTTCATTAGATCGGAAACGGAAGGACAATCCGGTGTATCCTTAAAAAGGAGGGAATACAGCCCATCTCCCGCTGGACAGATTTGAGCAGTAGTAAGAGGACCTTCTTCTATTATCCGCCGGAGCGAGCGCGCGGCATCCGGAAGAGTTGCTCCCAGCAAAAGACCCAGCGTGTTGTAGGATCTACCGGTTTCGATGGGTAGGCGAGAGTATGCTTCTCCCATTTTAGTAAATTAAAAAAGACCTCCCATAGCCTTTATACGCTACTCTACCGGTACTAGCAACTGCGGAACGATAATAGCAAATCCAGATTAGGCTCTACGTCCAGTCTCAAACTCTTGCCTAAGAGCGTTGTATTGACCAACTATCCCAGAGTACTGCATGGTTATGACAGCTTTTTTGTCTTGGTACCACTTTTCGGTATCCTGTTCTGATCTGCCTTGTCTTATGAGAACCTCTTTTCCTTTCTTTATTTCCTCAAGTTGCCATTCTCTGGTTTGGTTGATTATCTTTACAAATAAAGAATATGTAACTAAGTTACCAGCGTAATTGTTCATATGT
>JAGWZN010000175.1 GCA_018968785.1 Patescibacteria group bacterium | reverse complement strand
CCTTCTTCTTCGCGAAATCACCGGCGCTGTCCAGATAGTCCTGAACCTTATCCGACACATTGTCCGATAGGTTCGAACCGTTTTTCTTTCTCGCGCTGTCTACCTTCCTTGAAAGCTGATCGAGCTCAGCCTTCAGGTCGTCGATATCCGCCATAAAGCTCCTTTCTAGAGGAAGGACGCTTTACCAAGGGATTCGATATCGTTAATGATAAGGGAGCGTCCTTTGTAACTAATTAATCCTTCCTCTTTTAGCTTTTTCATTTCCAGGCTAGCGGTTTCCCGGGTAATTCCGGCTGAATCGGCGATCTGTTGATGGGTAAGTGGTACTTCCACCACGACGCTGCCGCCGGTATTACTGTTGGCGCTAAACCGTTTGCCGGCTGTTAAAACAACAGCCGCAACTTTAGCATAAGCATTTCCAAAGACGGTATGCTGTAAGCGATATACCAATGCGCTACAGTCCATGATCAGCTGTTGGGAAACCTGCATCAGGGAATCGGGGTGTTCTTTAATAAAATCCAGGAATGCTTCCCGGGGCGCCCGCCATACCTCCGTGCCGTTCATGGATTGGTAATTGTAGATATTGGGCAGTCCGGCCATCGCCCAGCGGAGCGGAAAAATATTATGAGTGGAGTGCATAAGAGCGGTCAGCTCGTTTCCTTCCTCGGAGATAAGATACACCCGAATCACGCCTTGGCGGATATAAAAGACACCGGGGGAGGCGTCATACTCCCGCAGTATGCGCTCTCCTTTGTCGTAGTGCATGGCGGTGTAGTGGGAGAAAAACTCTTCCAGTTGTTGAGTCGAGGTAGGATCCATGCACTCATGCTAACACACTTCAAATACAAAACAATGTGAGAAAGGTTACATTCTCGTGATGCGGTTTCTCACTTTTGAGCGGTGAGGGGGACAACAGCGCCTGAAAGTGGGTTGACCGTATGCTGGGTGTAGCGATTTATAAATGGTAATAATAACTTCATACGAGAAAGGAGTAGCATGGCAGATATGTCTATGCACGACCGGGGACTAACCATGGATGATCTAGACTATTTTTTAGATCTGGAATATCGGCGCCAGCAGTTTGAGACCGGCCGCGTGCCGGGACGAACTCCTAGCCGAATGAACCGGAATCGGCGAAGCCAAAAGCCGCTGAACGTTACCGCGGTGATCGAGCGGTATCTGGTCGATTCTATTAACAGTATGGGGATTTAGCTTGACCATCCCTTCCCTGAGGGGCCGGATCTTGACAAATAATCTGTAGATGGCACACTGACTGTGGAATTGCCTCCGACTCGAATAGTGACGTTTATCGTCGCGTTCCCGCAAGGGATAGAGTCGGGGTTTCTTTTTTCTTAAGAAAACAAGGTTCTTATTTGGGCCAAATTTGTACTTCTATCTCGCGGTGCGAAATGAGTTTGCGGTAATCATCCGCAAATTTAAGGTATTCAGCGACATAATCTTTGATGCCTATAATACAAACCGGAGCGGCCAATCAACGGCGCGGGAGATGCCAATCCGGGCGGAGATATGTATCTCTTCCGGAGCAAGAGGAGGATCGGCCGGATTTTTCGCCAGATAAAGGGTACGGCTCTGGAGCGACTGTCCGTTCTGTTTCGGACCGATAGCGAACGCTTGAGTCAGTTTGGCCGGCCCGTCACAGAGGTGAACGGTATCGGTCTTACGGCGGCGTTCTTGCATCAGCTCGATACCCTCGACCGGCTCCACCGCTCTCAGCAAAACTCCTTGTCCGCTGCCGGCAGATCCGCAAACCGCGTTCAGGCAGTAGTGCATGCCATAGGTAAAATAGACGTAGGCGTGTCCGGCCGGACCGAATAAGGTCTTGGTACGCGCGGTTAACCCGGCCGCGGCGTGTGAAGCTGGATCTTC
>JAGWZN010000174.1 GCA_018968785.1 Patescibacteria group bacterium | reverse complement strand
AGTGATACATCTCAGGGTTTTTCCGTATAATACCACGCCAGATCAGCCAGCGCTTTTTTGCGCATGGAGTACCGTTCCCGATCCTGCGGCGTCATCTCGGCCCGAGTTTGCTCAGCCCCGTCCGGAATAAAAAGCACGTCCCAGCCAAATCCGGTCTCACCTCTGGGTTCCGGACTGACCCGACCGACCTCTTCGCCGGAAAAGATTCGCGTCTCGGTTCCATCGCAGAGAGCGTACATAACCGTTGCCCGAGCCGTACGGTCCGGGTATAAGTAAACGAGATCGCATATCTTCTTCGGACCGAGGCTGGCTAAGAACCATTTAATAAACGGTCCCGGCAGTTGACCGAGCGCCGGAAAAACCAGCGACACGTCTTCCACTAACACCGGTTGTTTTAATTGGGAATACGCTGCTCGCGCTTTATGCGTCACTACTTCTTTCAGATCAAGCGACTGGATCTCCGGCAGCTCCAACGCCAGATGCTCCACTTCTCCCGGCCAATACTCTTTTAGCAAAGCGGCTTTATGAGGATTACCGGTAATAAAGGTGAGAGACGACATAGTTCCGACTTCTCCTACCTTCTGACCATGGTCTTATGCGCCTTCTTTTTTTCAATCGACTCGTTTAACAGGTCTTTGTACTCCATTTCGTTGGGCGCTAACTTCAGCGCCTTCTTAAACGATGACTCCGCTTTCGCGTACTGGCGTATCGCCATATAGGCCATGCCGAGATTGGCGTGCCGGCTGGCGTTGTACTCATCTTGCCGAACCGCCTGCTCGAAATGGCGGATAGCGTCCGCGTACTTGTCTTGATGGTACAGTACCAGACCGAGGTTATTAAGAATAAAACCGTTTTTCGGATCGGTCTTAATGGCCTGGCGGAAGGCCGACTCGGCATCTTCCCAGTTATCGCCATTCTCCAGATAAATGACTCCCAGCCGGCTGTACGCCTTGCTGCAACGCGGATCTTTGGCGGCGGCCCGCACGTACAACTCCTCCGCTGCCTTCATCTCGCCCTTTCGGAAGTGGACATCCGCTTCAACCAGAAGATCTTCCACTTCTTTGGAGTAGTTGGCGGATGATGGCTCCTCATCGGCAACTACCTGTTCAACCGCTTCCTCCGGGGTATGATCGAAGTTAAAGATCTTCGTATCCGGTTGGTTCCGCTGTCTTTTTTTCACCGCTGCCGGCCGCTCGGTTCGATTTGCCCTTCTTCGGACAATCTTTGACCAGTCCACCATCAGAGCGATCAGTATCAGCACCAGAATCGCGATAATGCCTTCGATCATGATTGACTTGATCTAAGTGACTCAATAATGCCATCCGCCTTAATGCCGCCATGCACCAGGCTGTGCAGATAAAGCGCCTGTCTGGCCTCCTCCCGCCCCGGTTCTGTATCTAGCGTATAGGAAGCGAAAAGGGCCGGAAAACCACTTTTGTTCATTGTAGCAGAATCATCGGTCACCGCTACCGCTTGAACCCGGGAACGAACTGTGGGTAGGAAATGATCAGTCTCAGAAAGGAGAACGATCAGCAGATACTCCGGCGGCTCTTCAATGATCTTCAGCAAGGCGTTCGCTGTCTCCGGACGATACCGATCCGCCGCCCATAGGCAGGCAATTTTACCCTCTCCTACCGGTGAAAGGCCGGCAAATCGATTCAGTGAGCGAACTTCGGCAATCGACAACAGTTTCTCGCCATCGCCTTCATGCCAAAAATCGGCCAGATGAACCTGACCGGCCAGTTCCGAGGTGACCGCCTCCCAACGATGGGCCGGGGTAATCAGGGCAGTGGGTCGATCAATCGGCTGACGCAAAAACGAGAGGGTGCAGCGCATGGTTTTATCATAGCAGCTATGGTAAGGTAAGAATATGGCCGATCAAGACCAGAAC
>JAGWZN010000017.1 GCA_018968785.1 Patescibacteria group bacterium | reverse complement strand
GCTATCTTATACGTATCGGATATATGAAATTATACGGCAGAGTATGGCGGGTGGCAAGGTGAGCAATAAGAGAAAAACCGGCCGGTCCGAACCGGAATATCTGCTTGTAGCCGGTATGGCCGCGGTCATTTTCCGATTTTTTCGCTGGCTTATCGGACGGTTCTTGCGCCGATCCAAAACGGTAACCGGAAAAAGTACGGCATTTCTGGAGGAGTTAGCCATTTTGGGGAAGCACTGGCCGCGGGTGGAACAGCAACTACAGAGTGATACTACGCGTAGCCTGGCCATCTCCGAAGCCGATAAAATTCTCGACCAGGCGTTACGGCTGTACGGTGTCTCCGGAGACAGTACCGGAGAGCGGTTGCAATCGGCGCGGAACCTGTTTTCCAAAGATGTATATGAGAGAATCTGGAGCGCCCATAAACTGCGTAATACTGTAGCGCATGAAGTGGGAGCAAAGGTGTCGGCTCAGGAAGCAAAAACGGCCATTGCCGGTTTCCGGCTCGGCCTCTATCAATTAAAAGTTTTGCAATAACATATGGCTGAAAAATTACCGTTTCGTTACATGATTGGGCTGGAAGTGCATGTGGAGCCGCGCACGGTTACTAAAATGTTCTGCCGGTGTTTGAACGCTCCGTTTGGAGCCGAGCCCAACGAGCATACCTGCCCGATCTGTATGGGTCTGCCCGGTACTCTGCCGGTTCCCAACCGGGAGGCGGTGCGAAAAACAATTATTGTGGGAATGGCGCTGGGCAGTGAAATCAGTCGGTTTTCCAAGTTCGACCGCAAGCACTACTTCTATCCGGATCTGCCAAAAGGGTACCAAATTTCCCAGTACGATCTACCGTTCTGTGTGGGTGGTGAGCTGACCATGTTGGACGCGGCCGGCCAACCGGAGTCGGCGATCCGGTTCGAGCGGGTTCATCTGGAGGAAGATGCCGGCAAGCTGCTGCATACCGGTCGGCCCGGCTATTCGCGAGTGGATTTGAATCGAGCCGGCGTGCCGTTAATGGAAATGGTAACCAAGCCGGATTTAACGTCGCCGGAACAAGCGCGGCGGTTTATGCAGGAACTGCGGTTGCTGATGCGGACGCTTGACGTTTCCGATGCCGATATGGAGAAGGGTCAGATGCGGTGCGATGTGAACGTCAGTATTCTGATTGAAGAAAACGGCCAAACGATCAATACGCCGATAACCGAGATAAAAAACGTCAACTCGACCCGGGCGGTGGAGCGGTCTTTAATTATTGAGGCGCAACGCCAGTACGACGAGTGGATGGCGAACGGTCCGATTCGGAAGCGGAAGAATAAACTGACTGCCGGTTGGGATGAAGATGCCGGCGCGGTGCAGATCAACCGGGCCAAAGAAGCCGCCCATGAGTATCGGTACTTTCCGGAGCCCGATATTCCGCCGCTGGCTGTGTATGAGCTACCGGAGCTGAATCCACAGTCGGTTGTCCTGCCGGAACTGCCAAACGCCCGCCGGCAGCGGTATCTGAAAGATGGGCTGCCCAGTGCCGATATTGAGGTATTATTACAGAATCCGGACCGGTTGGATAAGTACGAAGAGCTGCGCGCGGCCGGTCTGCCCGCTAAGACGGTGGCAACCTGGTTGGTAAATACGCCGGACAGTATCGGATTGATGCCGGACCGGTTTGCGGAGCTGCTTCGGTTGGTGGATGAAGGAAGTATTGCCGCGGCGGTAGCCAAGCAGCGGTTACCGGAGATTGTTGAGTTGATTCGCGCAAAAACGGCTGTGGATGTCCTTGATGCCGGCCGGCAACTCGATATTGTCCAGCAGCATGACGAAAGTATGGTACAATTAGCGATAGCCGAAGTGCTGGCTGAACAGCCGGCAGCGGTTGCTGACTATCGGGCCGGTAAGGAGAAAATTATCGGATTCCTGGTGGGTCAGGTAATGCAGAAATGTAAAGGAAAAGCTCAGGCATCCAAGGTGCAGGAAGCCCTGAAACAGGAGCTTCAATAAGAGAATAAGGCCGTACATGGCCATACTAAATAAGCATGGATAATCTTCTGGACAGTGGGGCAGAGCCGGAGGAACTCGCCGACCATTCGGATACTCCGGTTGAAGCGCCACCGAAAAAATCGACCGGGAAAGAAGTTCAGCTCACCTTCTCCAAGCGGAAGCTGGTATTTTGGCTAGTTCTGCTGCTAATCTTCGCGATTGCCGTACTGGCCGTGCTTACCTGGAAACTGCGTTGGTATCAACCGGTTTTGGATCGGTATAATACCGCCTCCGTCAGTCTGAAGGTTCGGGAAGGGGACACCTTCGCGCTGGAAGGGGCAAAGCTGACGGTGGCCGGTAAAACTTATAAGACTGATCGGAACGGCAAAGTACAGATCCCTCAGATTGTGGCCGGCACGTATAAGGTTCAAGTTACCGATTCCGGTTACCATGACACCGCGGTAACTATCCAGTTGCACCGGGGTGATAATAATCTCATGTACATTGGCTTAACCAAACTGCCGGAGAAAACCTACTCGGTTAAGGGCACGGTGCATGACTATGTAAGTGATCAGCCGGTAGTCAATGTCCAGGTGACCCTCGGCAGCCAGACGGTGCAAACCGATCCATCCGGCAGCTACGGATTCGATCATGTGGCGCCGGGAAATCTTAAGCTAATTTTCAGCAAAGCCGGTTACCTTGATAAAGAAGTCGATCAGCAAGTGACCGACACGAACATTTCCAGTACGCCAATTCCCCTCGAGCCAACCGGCCAAGTGATCTTTGTATCGAACCGCGATGGCCGCCGGGAGCTGTATGCCAGCAACTATGACGGCACTAACCAAAAGCTGTTTATCACACCGTCCGGTCAAAGCGAAGATTTTGGGCCGGTTCTTTCTCCGGATCATAAGACGCTCGCGTTCGTATCGACGCGCGATCAGGTGAAGGATGGTAATGGGAACGTCTTGGAGAAGCTGTATGTCGTCGGCCAAGACGGGAAGAACCTGAAAAAGGTCAGTGATGATGTTTCGAGCGATTTCGCGCCAATCTGGTCGCCTAACGGCCAGTACCTCTACTACGCCGGCTACACCGGATCGGATCTGACTCAGAATAGCGATAAAGTGTACAACGTTGCCAAAGGTACCTTGACTGATATCGGCGAAGCGGCGAACGACGTTGTATTTTCACCGGACAGTACCATGATCGCATACTACGTTTTAAGCAGCCAGAGCCAGCCACCCCCAACGGACGCCCCAGCCGGAACGCCGACTACCGTTAGCGTGAACGTTATCAAAACATTAAATCTGGTGACCGGCGAGCGGAAAACCATATCGAACCGTAACCAATCGGTAAGCGATCTGGAGTTTTCCTCCGATAACGCTTCGGTTATATACGAAGTATTAAACGGCAGCAGCCTGGAACGGTTTCAAGATAACATTGCCACGCCAAGCCAGGAAACCCAGCTGCCGGTGCCAACCTTTAGTAACCGTCGGTACGTCGCTTCTCCCGATGGGAGTCATCAGGTGTTTATTGAGGAGCGGGACGGCAAGAAAGACCTTTATCTGGTCGATCAGAACCGTGACAACGAGAAGAAATTGACTAACTTAGGGATGCTCAATGATCAGATTTTGCCGCTCTGGGATGATACAAGCGCCTATGTGATTTTCGCTGTCAAAGGCCCGGCGGAGAGCGCGCTCTACATTGTCTCTATTAACGGCGGCGACCCGAAAAAAGTTACTGATTTTTATACCCCTAACTGACACCATGATATCCGCGCTTGATCTTTTCTGGATTCTCGCCGGTTTCTGCCTGATTGTTCTGACAGTGATGGTCGTTTTGATCGGCATTCGACTGTTAGATGTGCTGGCCGATGTAAAAAGTGTCTCCCGGGATGTCGAGAAGATCAGTACTATGCTGACCAAGATCAGCCAGATAGTTTTTCCCGGTATTGAGCGGATTATGCAAAAAACCGATTCGCTTGAGCAGAAGATTGAAAAATTTGTTGAAAAGAAAGTTGAGCATATAATGAAAGATTGATTATGGACGGAACATCTACCACTTCCACCTACAATTCGAGAACCCATCTTAAAATCACCTTAATTGTGCTGATGGTGATTGCTAATCTTTTGGTTGGTGCGGTCGGCGGGATTACCGGTTTTGTGCTGTTGTCTAATAGCACGGCGCCGGCAATTGTCACCTTGCGCCATCGGCTCGGGTTGGATAACGCGAACTCCAAAGTGACGATTCCGGTTACTCAAAATCTGCATCTGGAGGAGAGTTCGGCCATTATCGATGCCGCCAAGAAAGTTTCTCCGGCCGTGGTTTCCATTACTACGAACGCCCAGGCGACAGATCTGTTCGGTCAGGTTTCCAATCAGGCGGTGGCCGGCGGGACGGGGTTTATTATCACCTCGGACGGTTTGATTATGACCAATAAGCATGTGGTAACCGCCGGGACCAATTACCAGGTCGTATTGAATGACGGTCGGGTGTTTACGGCGAAGGAACAGGCGGAAGATCCGCTGAGCGATATCGCTTTCCTAAAGATTGACGCGAAGGATTTGCCGACGGTTGAATTGGGCAATTCCGACTCACTGCAAATCGGACAGTACGTGATCGCGGTTGGTAACGCGCTGGGCGAATATCAAAACTCGGTAACGCTGGGCGTGGTATCGGCTACCCATCGACAGGTCAGTGCTCAGAGCGACACCGGCAATTCATCAGAGAATCTAAGCGGACTGATCCAGACTGACGCGGCGATTAACCCCGGCAATTCGGGCGGTCCCCTGGTTAACCTGGCCGGCCAGGTGGTGGGCATGAACACGGTTATTGCCACAAACGGAACCGGCGGTTCGATCGGGGTCGGCTTCGCGATACCGGTTAACGCTACCAAGGCGGATATTAATAGCGTCCGACTGAACGGATCGATTTCCCATCCGTATCTGGGAGTCAGCTACACCACTATTACCACCACCGTGCAACAACAGCAGAACCTACCGTACAACTACGGCGCTCTGGTTGTGGGCGGCGGCGCGACACCGGCTATCATTCCGGGTAGTCCGGCCGAGAAAGCCGGTCTGCTGGTGAATGATATCATCTTGCAGGTGAACGGCGAGCAGGTAAATCAGAATAACACGCTTTCCGATCTGATTCAGAAGTACCAGGTAGGTGACACGGTGACCTTAAGAGTGTACGATAAAGGCAAGGAAAAAGACGTAAAAGTGACCCTGGCGAAATACACCGGGTCCTAATCCCTAGCTTTTGGGTATGAGTGCTGGTGAGTTGCCTTATCCTATAAGCAAACCAGCAATAAGATTAGAGGATAGATCTCCGCTGTTAAGCCAAGGAGATGTGTTTTTTAGGTGGTCTCAAATTATCCGTGATCTGGAAAGAGTTAAGGATAGAATCACTCAGGAGGTTGCTCGTCTTTCAAGACAGTTAGAAGAGCGTCACCAACCGAAAGATGAAGAGGGGTTGGAACAAGTTAAGCGGCAGTTGAGCGAGGTTCAGAACTTCATTAAAGAATGGGGGAATCTAGACCGTACGGTTAATAATCCAAAAGCCTACCGTTCTCCAATAATGGACGAAGCTAAAGCATCGGAGCTACAAAAATTTATTAAACAAATCGATTCATGGCTCGCGCGGTTTAATACCCCGCTATCCGCGCCCCTTATTCCTGAGCGTATTACTATGGAGCAAAACCCGGATTAGCGACCTGAAGAATCCGATCAAGACCGGCGTAATCTGGTTGAATAGTTAGTTGGGCGTTAGAGAACGCTTTTTGGGCAATAGCGGTAATCTTTTGCGTTTCTTCCTCGCCAAATTCAATGATGATCTTACCGTTTGCACCGAGGTATTGGGGCGCGTCCGCGAAAAAGCGCCGGTACAGTTCCAAGCCGTCTTCTCCGCCGAATAACGCGATATCAGGCTCCTGAAAGACCACTTCCGGTTGCGCCTCCGGATCGGACTGCCAAGCGGTTGGCACATACGGCAGATTAGCGATAATCAGATCAAACGGTGCCGCTTTTTTTATCTCGGAGTGATGAAACAGATCGGCACAGATGAACCGGATCGGCTGCCGATGACCCAGCTCCTGATAGTTCTTCCGCGCCAGTTCCAGTGCCGCCGGTGAGATATCGGTGGCAACAATTTTCGCCGGCACTGATAACTCGAGGGACAAGGTAATAGCGATATTACCGCTCCCCGTGCCTAATTCCAAAATCTTGATCGGCCGGCCGCGGTTCCGCGACCATTGCATGGCAATATCAATTAACCCTTCCGTTTCCGGACGAGGGATTAGGGCCCGGCGATCACAGTAGAACCGGCGCCCATAAAACTCTTTCTCTCCGATAATATACGCCACCGGCTCGTTCTGTTCCCGGCGGCGACAAAACTCCTCAAACCGGCTTGACTGCTCTGGAGTAAGTTTCTGATCGCCGTGGCCATGCAACCAGGCCCGACTGGCGCCTAAAATATGTTGCAAAAAGATCTCCGCTTCCCGAAATGAGATTGAACGGTCGGCGACATTCAGCGCCTGAGAGACGGTCATACCGACTGGGCCCGCAGTTCGGCCCGATGAGCGGCCAGCAGCGCTTCAATAATTTCATCCAGATTACCGTCCAGAATATCCGGTAAGTTTGACCAGGATTGGTTAATCCGGTGGTCGGTCACCCGGTCTTGCGGAAAGTTGTAAGTTCGGATTTTTTCAGACCGGTCGCCGGTACCGACTTGCGACAGTCTGGCCTCCGCCCGCTCAGCGTGTTGGCGCTCACGTTCGGCTTCATACAGCCGTGACCGCAACACCGCCAACGCCTTGGCCTTGTTTTTGATCTGGGATTTTTCGTCCTGGCAGGTGACGACCAGCCCGGTTGGCAGATGGGTGATGCGGACTGCGGAATCGGTAGTATTGACGCTTTGGCCGCCGTGACCGGAAGAGCGAAATACATCGATGCGCAGATCGGCATCAGCAATCTGGACGTCGGTCTCTTCGGCTTCCGGCAGGATAGCGACCGTGGCGGCTGAGGTGTGAATGCGACCCATTTTCTCCGTTTCGGGTACACGTTGCACCCGGTGAACGCCTGACTCAAACTGCAGATGGCGAAACACTTCGTCTCCGCTGATTTCCGCAATTACTTCTTTCATGCCGCCCAATTCGGAACGGTTTAGATTGCTGATTTCAATCCGCCAGCCGCGTCGCTCGGCGTATCGACTGTACATCCGGAACAGATCGGCGGCAAACAGTTCGGCTTCATCGCCGCCGGTTCCGGCCCGGATTTCCAGAATGGCGTTCTTGCCTTCATCGGGATCGGAGGGCAGCAGCAGGTCATCCAGCTGCCGCTCCAGCTTCTCCTGTCTGGCCTGCAGGCCGGGTAGATCGGCGGATGCCATCTCCGCCAAGGCGGCATCATCAGTTCGAGTCAGTGCCTGGGTGTCATTTAGCCGCTGTTCGGTTTTTTTGAGCTCGTCATACACCCCCAGCAGTTCTTGCAGTTTGCGGTGCTGACGGGAGAGAGAAGCGGCCTGAGCCGGATCGGCAAAAACGGCCGGATCAGCCAGCTGCCGGGAAAGGTCAGAGTACTCCTCACGAAAGGAGGCGATCGTTGCCTCTATGTTTTCGATCATACCCTATTTGCTTGTTTCAGCCTGTTTAGCCGCGGCTTCCGCTTCGGCTGCCTTGGCTTTCTTGGACTCCAGCCGGACCTTCGCGGCTTCTTTATGGGCTTGGGCTTTCTGTTGCCGCGCGTTAAACTTATCGAGCCGGCCGGCGGTGTCTACTAAATTGGCTTTACCGGTATAAAGGGGGTGGCAGTTGGCGCACACCTCGACTCGCATATCTTCGGCATGGGTAGAACCGACCGTGAAGGAGTGGCCGCAGGCGCAGCTGACAGTGATTTGGTGGTAGGCGGGATGGATACCGGTTTTCATAATGGCGGTGGTTAATCTGCTCCGCCGATCTGGGCGGGTACAAATGAAATAGTAAGGTACGGTTACTATATCAGGTTTGAGCCGGGTTGTCTATAAACGGCTCTCTCGTTTTGGGAGGAGGTTGAGTTACGAAACGTGTCAATGCTTGTGGCAAAGATTGGGGAAGTACTTCCATTGTTTGGAGCGTGGAAATCAGATGATAATACCCTTCTTGGCTAAAAAATGATTGCAGATTTTTTCCTGGGCGAAAAACTTGTTCTCCCAATATTTCCAGCACCGCGATAATACGCTTTATGTTACTTTTAACTTCTGCTTGTTGCGCGAATCCTTGGGCAGTCAAAATATTTGTTTTTTCAACCGCCGCCATTACGCGAGGGAACAAGAAAATAGTCTTTCCCGTGGTTAAAAGTAATAATAGCTGCTGGGTAAAGTATGTTCGAAAAGCTTCTAACTTCTTATATCGCTCTAGGATATCCAGAAGATCGAAGCTGTCTGTACCGGTGCGGGATCGGTTCTCGCTCAGCTCGATAATCGGCTGAGATAAGGAGTACACCGTTTCCCATAAAACACTGGCCTTCCGATTTGTTAATTGTTGTAGCCTTTGGCGAATGAGGTGGGCGGCATCATCGAGAAATTTTTTGGGGGTATAAGGTGCAATCCGATCAGGGTGTTTATCAAGTAGATCTTTTAGCGCGCGGAAATGTTCTGCTGCATCCGGAAGTTGTTCTGCCGCTAATTTCTTGGTAAACATAGTTGCCTCTTTCCATATATGCTCCAGTACAGCCGAATCTGCTCTTGTTCCTTCGGGTGATAGAGGACGTTTAGTGCTATCGGATGGTTCGGATGAGGGGCAAGAGCGGTGAGAGAAAATTCCAAAGCGCATTATTGTTCTATCTATGGGGGGGGGGAAGAGATGTGTATAGTAGAGTACGGAAATTCAGTTATTTTAGCAAGAGTTCTCTGATCTTCTCTGCCGTATCTGATAGGGGAGCGTTGGGTGGGCAGGGAAGAGGAATGGGCAGAATTTCGCAGGCCAGTAATTCACCGAGCAATGATAGCCATGCTTCGCCTTCTTCCTTAAACGACGGAGCGCCTTGTTTTTCCAGAAGTTTCTTTCCCATCGCGTTCAGCTTAATAATTATATGTTCCAGCAGCTCTTTAACCTCTGGTTGGTTGGCAAATCCTTCAACCGTCATAATTCCTGTCGCGTCAATCGCTGCCATACGTTCCGGAAAGCTACTTATCTTATGACGCAGTACCATGAGTAGTTTCTGCTTAAAATACGCTATGGCGCTAAGGAGGTTGGCCTCACTGATACTGTTATGAACGTGTAAGCTGGCTTCATCGAACTGATCTCGCATCTTCCTGGCGAAAATAATGACTGGAGCAAGGAATATAAACATATTCCACAGATCATTGAAGTTTTGTTCCTGAACTAGAAGAAGAAGCCGTGCTTGTATGCAATCACCTACATCCAACACTGTTCTTCTCAAAAGGTATGCCTCTCTGCTTGTGCAGTTCTCCATGGCCGCGTCATTAGTCCCAATGAAGAGAATTATTGTTACAAAATCATCCATAGCTTGCTGAAAGCGGTTCGACTGAATATGCTGGGAGAGTTGATCTAAGCAGTGAAGTAGCTGTTCTTCTAACTTGATAGTGCCTTCTGTTTTTTCTTGGGTGAAAAAGAATGTGCCTAATGCCTGTTCGTATGCTTGGGAGAGCGCTTTGGAACGAGGTGTCTCCGGATTTTGAGATATAATCTGAGATTGATAGGCTCCTATAAGCTCGTTTATCTGGATCGCTTCCTCTTGGGCAATCTGTATGCCGGTGGTGAATCTGTTTGAGAAAATCGAAGCCCAAGCGCGCGCAAGCCGATTGGGATACTGCCATTGATTACGTCTCTCTGCCTGTCTATCGTTCAGGTAATCCGACCGTTCTCTTGTTGCTTGCGGTATCTGTTGATCTCCAAAAAGCTCAAATGCTTCCGGCGGCTTGGTTTCCGGAGTAGGGGTAGGTGGTTGATTTTCTTGCATAGCTCCGCAATAGCTCAAAATAAAGTGTTACCCAAGAGCTAGTTCTAACGTCTCAGCAATCATCGGCTCCCGCAGTTGTCGGTTAAGGGTAAATAAGTCTTCG
>JAGWZN010000173.1 GCA_018968785.1 Patescibacteria group bacterium | reverse complement strand
TACGACCCGCACCTTGAACACAACCACCCAAGGCTTGGTCTATATAGAAACCGGCGAGCATAACTTGATCCTCCATCCCGTCGATGCCGCCGCCTCCTTTTCTAAATCCCGCCAAAGTTTCTTAGAGGGATCCGCCCAGTTAGAAGCCGCGCCACTGTGGCTAAAGATTGCCCTGCCCTTGCCTCCCTTACGTTGGCAGGTCCGGTTCCTGCGAGCCTGCCAGGACCTCAGCCTGGCGGGGAGTACAGCCAGCCAACTGATGGCGGACTATCCAACCTTTCATCCGGAGCAGTACTCTGATTTGTCCGCTTTTTCCGCCGATGCTTCCTCTCGTTTTTTCAATTGGTACGATCAACATCACCAGGATATTGCTAAGCTAGAACAGCAGCTTGACCAAGTCCGCACAGAGTTGGAAGACGCGCCTCCCTGGATCTTATTAGGGCAGATGGACCAGGTTGAACAGCTAACCGCTCAAGTAAATCGGCTTGTTGGTCAGTTGCGAGATACCGACCGGTTAGCTTCCCTGGTTTCAAAAGCTCTCGGCCATGACGACCGCGATCTTCACACCATCTTACTAGTTTTTCAAAATACCGCCGGCACCTATCCACAGTACGGTTTGATTACCGCTCAAAACGGCGCTATTCGGTCCGTGCGGTTTTATTCGGATCCTAATCTGCCGATTACCCCCGCCGCCGACCTGAAAAGTCAGACCGTTCCCTTACTGGTGAACCACATCCGCTCCCAAAATAACCGGGCGGTTGATGGAATCATCTTAACGGATAACTCGGTATTTCAAGGATTTCTTACCTTTCCCAACCCGTCCGCACCCGATTTTGAACCCGCTCTCCTGCAACTGATTAAGTCTCCTGATCGATACCACCAGGCGGTGACCGCGATCCGGAATGGATTTAACAGCGGCCAGCTTAAAATCTGGAGCGCAAACCAGGCTATTGAATCGGCTGTACCGTAGAGGCTGCTCTTATTATTCATAACTAAATCTCAAATGCAGTCTATCGAAGAGACAAAACCCAAACGCCAGGATTGGTGGAGACATCATCTGCCGGAGCTCCTGCTGGCGATCGCCATTATTATTTTTATCGGCGGTATCGGGTTCTTGGCTTCCCTGCGTCAGGCCAACTTTCTGTCGTCCCGTTTTGATCTCGGCCTAATGGATCAAGTCGTCTGGAATACCGCGCATGGCCGTCTTCTGCAGTTAACCGATCCGGATGGCGTTGCCACCATCTCCCGCTTAACTATTCACGCCGATATTTTTCTGGCGCTGCTAGCGCCTCTTTACTGGATTTACTCCTCTCCCTACACTCTAATCGCGCTGCAGACGGTGATTTTGGCGCTGGGAGCTCTGCCTCTTTACCGGCTTGGCTGCCTGGTCTTAAAAAACCGGCCCCTAGCTCTGACCATCGCCATTTCCTATCTAGCCTTTCCCCTGATGCAGCGCGCCGATCTTTTTGATTTCCACGCTGTCACTTTATCCACCACTTTCCTCCTGTTTGCTTTCTACTACGCCTATACCAAACAGTATTGGCGATTCGGGCTGTTGTCCGTTTTGACGATGACCACCAAAGAAACCATGCCTTTTCTTATTATTATGCTGGGGATCTACATTCTTTGGACCAAACGCAACCGCTGGGTCGGCCTTGGTACGATTCTGATTAGTGCGGCTTGGTTCTATGTTTTGCTCTGGTGGGTGATGCCTGGCGCCCGGGGTGGCAGCACCCATTTTGCCTTGAGCTATTACTCTCAATTCGGAGCAACGCCCATACAGATTATAACCACTCTGGTGATCAAACCCTGGACATGGATCCGTGACCTGCTAACCTTTAAAACATATTCCTATCTCCACTATTTCGTTCTGCCCACGTTTCTCTTCTCTCTTTTTAGTCCGTTAATTATCCTTCTGGCCATAC
>JAGWZN010000016.1 GCA_018968785.1 Patescibacteria group bacterium | reverse complement strand
GGAAACCCGTATCTCGACATGAGTAACGCCCATCGGCTTGATCTTCTCCAAAACCGCTTGAGCAACTTGGGTGGCGGCATATGGAGTAGATTTGCGGGCGCCCTTGAAGCCGCTGGCTCCTGAGGATTGCCAAGCCAGTACATTGCCGCCGCTATCAGTCATGGAGACGTGGGTATTATTGAAGGTGGCCAGAATATACACAATCCCGAGCCCGACATTCTTGCGGCTGGCTTTCTTCTTGCGGCTGGTTGTGCTCTGCTTGGCTGTTGGTGGCATTGTTCTTAGATTAGGTCTTGGATGCTGCCGGTTTGCGTCCGCTACCGACTGTCACCTTCTTTCCCTTGCGGGTACGGGCGTTCGTTTTAGTCTGCTGGCCGTGGACTGGTAAGCCTTTACTGTGGCGGCTGCCGATATAGGAGCCAATATCTTTCAGACGCTTAATGTTGGCACCGATTTCGCGGCGCAGATCGCCTTCCACTTTCTCCTGTTTCTCGATGAGAGCTCGCAGCTTATCCAGTTCATCCTCAGTCAGTTTGTTGGCCCGGGTATTGGGATCGATACCGGCTTTGCCCAGCAGCGCCCGGCTTTTAGTAAGACCGATACCGTAAATATAGGTCAAGCTGATTTCAATCCGTTTTTCCGTGGGTATAGTAACGCCGGCAATACGAGGCATAGGAGATAATTAACCTTGACGCTGTTTATGGCGGGGATTCTTTTTACAGATAACCCGGACCACACCTTCGCGGCGGATAATGACACACTTATCGCACATTTTTTTAACTGAGGGTCGTACCTTCATCGGATTCGTTAGCGGTCTTTTGGCTTTTGGCTTTGCTGAGCAGGCGGGCCTCCTCCGGTTTCAACCGGGTGGTGATACGGCCTTTGCTGAGGTCGTACGGGGTAAGCTCGACATTTACCCAATCCCCTGGCACTACTTTGATGTAGTTAACCCGCATCTTTCCTGACAGATGGGCGAGAATGACGAGGCCATTCTCCAGTTCGACTCGAAACATTGCATTTGGTAGAGCTTCAGTTACTTCACCGTGCAAGCTAAGTACGTCCTTTCCCATGTAGTATCTGTTGATTGGGTATTAGCAAATAAATAAAAACCTTTCGCAGAAAGTTCTACCTTAGAATAGCAAAATATTCTGGAATATGCAAGGCCCTGGGAAACAATGAATTCAATATATTCATATACGGGTTAATACTTCGACACCACGTCCGGTAATGGCGATTGTATGCTCGAAATGAGCGGAAAGCGTATGGTCGGCGGCAATTACTCCCCAGCCGTCAATCTCGGTCACCACCTCACCGGAACCGAGAGTAAACATCGGCTCGATAGCGAGCACCATTCCCGGCTTGAGTAGCGCCCCGTCTCCCGGCTCACCCCAGTTTGGTACCTCCGGCGGCTCGTGGACATGATGACCCACCCCGTGACCGGTTAATGTCCGGACAATGCCGTAACCATGCTTCTGACCGACTTCTTGGACGGCGTGACTGATCGAGCCAACCCGGCGGAACGGCTTAGCGGCTTTTATCCCCTTTTCCAACGCTTGTTCGGTAACCTTTAGCAACTGTTCCGCTTCCGGCGTGCCGGCACCAACAATTACGGTAATCGCCGAATCGACGCACAGCTTTTTGTACCATAAACCGACATCGATACCCAGTACGTCGCCGTCCTTCAACACTCGCTGATCCGGAATGCCGTGCACGATCTGCTCGTTCAAGGAGAGGCATGAAGCGTTCGGGAACCCTTCATGACCGAGAAAAGAAGGAGTGGAACCACGCGCCTCAATCTGTTGGTAAATAAACGCGTCAAGATCAACCAGTTTTAGCCCTGGTCTGACAAATTGGCGGGCCTCAGCCAGCACTTCGGCTAACTTCTGTCCCCCTTGCCGCAAAATCGCGATTTCAGCGTTCGATTTAATTAAAGCCATGGGTATTCTTTTTCTATTGCCGATACGATCTGTGCGTGGATGGCCTCAATCGATTGGTCGGCTTTGATCTGGATACAGCGACCGGCCGCTTCAAACAGGGAAATAACCGGCGCGGTCTGGCGATGGTAGGCCTGAAACCGGGCGGCAATCCCTTCCGGATTGTCATCCGATCGACGCTGACCCCCGGATTGCCGGATGCGGTTTTCAATCCGCTGGATGGCCAGCGTATCACTGAGATCGAGATAAAACAGCAATGGCGTATCCAGGTCGTACCGTTTCCACACCGGTTGCAGTCCTTCGTACTGGGCCGCGGTGCGGATGACCCCATCACCAACAAAACCGACCGGAATCGGATTGGCTTGTAAATACTCCTCCACCAGGGCAAAAAGGTGGGTATCGGCAATTAAATGGCCGACTGCCAGCTCTTTAGCCAGATACGTACCAAACTCATCCGACTGGGCCGCCCGTGTACGAAACAGAGCGCCGCTAGAGACGGTATTGAAGCCGTATTTTTGATGCAATAGATCCGACTGGGTGCCTTTTCCGCTACCTTGAATGCCGAGAATGTGGATATTCGGCTTCATACGCCTGTCGGGTTAGATATAAGTATCGTAGGTTCGGGTAAGGAGTTGGGCTTTTACCTGTCGCATTACTTCCAGAACGACCGCCACCACGATTAGCAGACTGGTACCGCCCAGATTAATTGTCTGAACCTTCGTTACCTGCTGCGCGATGATTGGCAGAACGGCAATGATGGCGAGGAATATAGCCCCCACAAAAGTGAGCCGGTTAATCACTTGATAGACATACCGTTCGGTGTCGTTACCCGGACGGACGCCGGGTACGAATCCGCCCTGCTTCTGCAGATTCTCGGCCATCTGCTTCGGTTGGAAGATAATGAAGGTGTAAAAATAGGTAAAAGCGATGACAAGAAGAAAGTAGATAATGGCGTAATTCCACTGGTTTGAAAAGAAGTTATACAGCACATCTCCCGCGTGTTTCACGTTACCGGAGCTGGCCTGTTTCAGAAACTGGGCGATAATCGTCGGGAAAAGCACCATACTGACGGCAAAGATAATCGGAATAACACCGGCCGCGTTTACCTTAATCGGCAGATGGGTATCGACACCGCCATACAGCTTATTACCCCTCACCCGCTTGGCGTAACTGACTGGTATATTTCGTTGCCCGTCATTCATAAAAATAATCAAAGCGAGCGCTACCACGGCCAGCGCGATAAAACCAACCAGTTGAAGGATCTGTTGGCTGCTTACGCCACTGGAGTACAGTTCGTACGTTTGCTGCAGGGTGGTCGGGAATGAAGAGATAATGCCGACGGTAATAATAATCGATATGCCGTTCCCAATCCCCTGTTCAGAAATCAGTTCGCCGATCCACATTAGCAAAAGCGTGCCGGCGGTAGTGATAATCAGCATATAAACCAGGTTCCAAACGGTCCACTGGCTGAGGATTTGGGCATTACGCAAATAGGTCAGCATCCCAAAACCCTGGATCAGGGCAAGCGGAATAGTGGCAATCCGGGTGTACTGGTTGATCTTACGGCGGCCAAACTCACCTTCTTTGCTCAACGCCTCTAAGGAAGGGATAACCAGTGTCAGTAGTTGGAAGATAATGGACGAGGTAATGTATGGTCCCACGCCCATCAGGGCGATAGAAAAATTAATCAGTCCCCCGCCGGTAAAGATATTCAGCAGGGAAAAAGCGGGATTACTACTTAAAAAGTTTCTTAAATTGGACTGGTCAATACCGGGAATGGGGATCGATGAGATAAGCCTGGCTATGATAATCAACCCTATCACAATGAAAAACTTCTGTCGCAGATCAGGAAGGCTGAAGAATCTCACGACTGATTTCAGATAGGGAGGCATTGTGGTTACTTAGCCTGTAATCTCTTGGTCGTCCGTAAACGACTGTCGGTAGTATCAACGGTAAATGAAGTAGAAGCCGGAGCGGAGCTGCCGACGATTTTAACTCCGCGGGAAAGATGGTCAGTTGTAATCAGTCCTTTCTCAAGTAAGAGTTGTACAGTAATCACGCTGCCGTTATCCACCACCCGAGCGATTTTTGCCTGGTTGAGGGCGTACGGCTTAACTCGATGGCTCTTAAATCCTTTTAATTTTGGCAGTCGCTGAATAAAAGAAGTGGCCGCCCCTTCGAAAGTCCGGGGAATATTACTGTTGGCACCGGTACGGGCTTTCTGGCCTTTCGTGCCGCGTCCGGCGGTTTTTCCCTGTCCGGCGCTAATACCGCGGCCGACCCGTTTGGCCTTCCGCTGCGAATTGGTAGAAGAGATTTGATGGATACGCATATCAGCTCGTTATTGATTGAACCGCTTGAGCGCGTTCATGGTGGCCATAACCACATTCACTTTATTATTGGAACCGAGGCTCTTGGAGAGCAGATTCTCAATGCCGGCCAAGGTAATTACCGATCGGACGCCGCCGCCGGCAATAATTGACGTTCCTTGCGCGGCCGGTTTCAAAAGGACGCAGCTGGCGCCGTACCGTTCGGTAACATCATAGGGAATGGAACCGTTTTCAGTAATCGGCACGGTAATCAAATGCTTTTTGGCAAACAGTGCCGCCTTTTGAACCGCCGCTTGTACCTCCTGGCCTTTCGCCACTCCCGCGCCTACCCGGCCCTTATGATCACCCACCACTACCAGCGCGCGAAAACGAAGCCGCCGGCCGCCCTTCACCACCCGGGTGACACGGTCGACCTGTACGACCACCTCTTCAAACTCCGGTTTCTCTTTTTGAGCTTCTTGATTATCGTGAAGGTGTTTTGCCATTGGTCAGAATTAAATAATTAAACCGTTTTCACGAGCGCCGGTTGCGAGAGCGGCTACCCGACCATGATATTTAAATGGACCGCGATCAAACCGGACTGCTTTTACCTTTTTCGCTTTAGCCAAGTCAGCAATCTTATTTCCAACCGCTTTCGCGGTCTCGGTCTTATTGCCTTTATCCAGGCCGTGGTCGCTACAGCTCACAATGGTTTTGCCTGACTTGTCATCGATAATCTGCGCGTAAATATGCCGCAGGCTACGGAACACGGATAATCTGGGCAGTTCCAAAGTAGAACGGATTCTGGCTCGAGTCCGTTGGGCGCGTAACGCGACGATGCGATGTTGCTGACTGGTCGTTGGCATATAGATTACTTAGCTTTTCCGGTCTTACCGGCTTTACGACGGATCGTTTCAGTGGTGTACTTAATACCCTTTCCCTTGTACGGTTCCGGTTTGCGCAGCTTGCGGATCCGGCTGGCGGTTTCACCCACCAACTGTTTATCAATACCGGAAACGGTTACGACATTTTTACTTACCTGAAAGGCGATACCGGCGGGAGCGGCAAACTGGATCGGGTGAGAGAAGCCGAGGCTCAATGTCAGTCCCAATCCGGAAACAGCGGCTCGCATACCGACTCCGTTCAGCTCCAATGTCTTATCCCATCCGCGAGATACTCCGGTTACCGCGTTTTGAAGTAGAGTCCGCTGTAAACCGAACAGGTTTCGCTGCGCGGTATCGGGCTGCAGAACCGTCAGTGAACTCTCAGCGGTCTTTAATTCAATACCATTGTACAATGGAACTACTAAAGAGCCCTTGGGACCGGTAACAGTCGCCAAACCGCTAGTTGTGGCCACCTGCACGCCGGATGGGAGAGTGATGGGTTGGATTCCAATGCGTGACATATCGTGTATTAAAATACCTCACATAAAATCTCACCGCCCACCCCTCGTTTCTTCGCTTCTTTTCCGGAGATGATTCCGGTGGGCGTGGAAAGGATGACAATCCCGAGCCCGCGCAGAACGGTTGGAATATGGCCGACTTTGGTATAGACCCGACGACCCGGTTTGCTTACCCGTTTATAATGGTGGACAGTAATCGGTTGGCTTAGACTAACAGACGTATGACCGCTCTCCCCATCCTCAAACGAGGTGATGAAGCCGGACTGTTTCAGGATTCCTAAAATCGCCGTACCAACCTTAGTGGTAGGTACTTCCACCTGGGAATGACGGGCCAGCTCGGCGTTTCGGAGATAGGTGATTAAATTAGCAATAGAGTCCATAAAGATGAATTACCAAGATGCTTTCTTCACACCCGGAATCTCGGCCCGGTGGATTGACTCGCGCAGACAAAGCCGACAAAGGCCAAACTGTCGATAGACGCTGTGAATACGTCCGCAACGGAAGCAACGCCGTTGAATCCGGGTCGAATACTTGGGTTTCTTGTTCGCTTTGACGATTAAGGCTTCACGCGCCATGGTGGGAGTTTACGGGTGTTATTTTTTGGAATAATAGGTACGTTTCTTTGCCGGTTTGCGCTGGATGTCGGCTTCATTTTGGAATACAAACCCAAGACACTCATATAAAAGTCGGGCTTCTTCCCGGCTAGCCGCTGTAGATACAACGGTCACTTGGAGGCCGTGGCTACTACCCAGCTGTGATGCTTCCGGAAAAATCATACTATCTTTAATGCCGATATTCAAGTTGCCGTCAGCGGTTACGCTGCTCGGCGGCAGTCCACGGAAGTCGCGGGTGCGGGGCAGAGCGACAAGAGTTAATTTGCTCAAAAAATCGCGCATCTTTTCTCCACGTAATGTAGTCTTCAGGCCGACAATCATCCCCTGCCGGATTTTAAAACCGGAAATAGCCTGGCGGGCTTTATTTTCCACCGGTTTCTGTCCGGTAATCTGGGACATGAGCAGGATTACCTCCTGCAGCGCCTTATCGTTTCCCAAGCAGTCACCAACACCAACATTTACTACCACCTTTTCCACCTTGGGAATCAAAAAGGTGGACGGATACTGCTTCGCCTTGGTAAGCGCCGGAATGGCTTTCTGGTTATAGGTAGTGAGAAACGGGTGCATATTACTTTACCTCCAGGCTATCGTGACAGTGGCTGCAGGAACGGAACTTATCGCCGCTCTCGGCCACCGTATGGCTGACTCGAGTCGGTCGCGAACAATGCGGGCAGATTATCATTACATTAGCCCGGCTAAAGGCGGCCGGCACCTCAATAATGCCTCCCTGCGGCTTGCTGCGGCTCGGTTTCAAGTGGTGCTTGCGAACGTTAATACCGTTCACCACCACTCGGCCGTTATCGCGGATAACCCGCTCCACCGTGCCCTGTTTACCTTTCTCGCGGCCGGCTATCACTCGAATTTGATCACCTTTTTTAATAGTCATGAATAAGAATTACAGGACCTCGGGAGCTAAGGAAATGATTCGGGTATATCCGCGTTCGCGCAGTTCGCGGGCAACCGGACCGAAGACCCGGGAGCCACGAGGCGTTTTATCCTGGTTAATAATCACGGCGGCGTTATCCACAAACCGGATCGTCGAACCGTCTTTGCGCTGAACTGCTTTAGCCGTGCGAACTATAACCGCTTTCACTACCTCCTTTTTCTTAACATTGCCGTTGGGAGAAGCGGAACGTACCGAAGCAGAGACAATATCGCCAACTGTGGCACCATCATGAGTGGCGCCACCCAAAACCGTGATCACCAAAAGTTCTTTGGCTCCGGAATTGTCGGCAACGTGCAATGTGGTTTGCGGTTGGATCATACTGTGCTACTTTACCTTATTCTGGTGGATGAGTCAATCTGTAGAAGTTGCGGTTGCGACTACCCAATGCTTATTCTTACTAATTGGCCGGCAGGCCACGATCGTGACCAGTGAGCCAACCGGGGTCTTACCTTCCGGATCGTGAGCAATGTAATGTTTAACCTGTCCGTACCGTTTGCGATACAGCGGATGAACCTTGGTAATTTTAGTGGCTACCCGAATTGTGTTTTGGCTGCAGATTTTATCGACTGTGCCCCGAATAGTCTGGAGTTTCTTCTGATCCGCCATTATACTCCTCTCTCTTTGTTTATAAACTTGGTCTTAACCGACAGTTTATGAGCGGCCAATCGCATCGCTTCTTTGGCTAGATCCTCAGTAACTCCGGCCATTTCAAAGAGAACCCGGCCGGCTCGAACCACAGTCACGAAGTGATCAAGCGAACCCTTCCCGGAACCCATTGAGTTCTCGCTTCCGTGCGTGGTGACCGGTTTATTGGGAAAGATGCGGATCCAGACCTGGCCGCCCCGCTTGATATGGCGCGTCATTGCCCGTCTGGCTGCCTCAATTTCCCGAGCGGAAATCCAGCCGTTGCTCTGCGCTTGCAAACCGTACTCGCCAAAAGAAACATCTACCCCCCGGTTGGCTTTACCCGGCATCCGGCCGCGCTGTGGTTTCCGATATTTAATTTTTCTAGGACCGAGCATAAGAATAAATTAAGCAAGCTTACTGTTCCGGGCGGTAGTGGTTTCCAAGGGGAGACTGTCTTGCTCACCCAGATAAATCCATACCTTAACACCTACTACGCCGTAGGTGGTATGGGCTTCGGAAAGAGCGTAGTCGACGTTGCTTCGGATAGTCTGGAGCGGAATCGAGCCGGAGGCAACTGACTCCGATCGGGCAATCTCCGCGCCGCCGAGACGGCCGGAAATGCGGATCTTAATACCGTTGACTTTCTTCTCCATACTCCGCTCAACGGCTTGCTTCATTGCCCGCTTTACGGAAATACGGCGTTCTATCTGGCCGGCAACCGTATCAGCGACTATCTGGGCGGACATCTCCGGATTCTTAACCTCGATAATATTCAGTCGCAGATTGGATCGAGCCTTACTGGACAGATTGGAGAACAGTTGACGCTCCAGCGTGGCTTTCAGCTCTTGAGTACCGACACCGCTTCGGCCGATAATAACACCGGGTTTAGCGGTATGGATAGAAACCGTAATCTCGCCCCGGCTGCGGAATATTTCAATAGAAGAGATGCCGGACTTGCTATACTTCTTCATAATAATCTTCTTGATCCGCTCGTCTTCTTGTAGGTACACGGCGTATTTCTTGCCGCCAAACCAATGAGCGTACCAGTTTTTATTGAACCCGAGGCGATAGCCGACTGGATTTACTTTTTGTCCCATACTATTTCTCCTCTTCTATAGGTTGTTCAGCCGTCTGCTCGGCGCTTGGCTGAGATTTGGCTTTGGCGGTACGGCTTGCGGCCGGTCGTCGTCGGGATTTGGTTGGCGCTTCTCCGGTCAGGACAATCGAGAGATGGCTGGATTTTTTCATAATCCGAGACATCCGGCCTCGAGAGTGACTGATTACCCGCTTAAAGCTGCTGCCTTCATCACACAGAATGCGCTGGATGGTCAAGGTGGCCGGATCCAGATCCTTATCTTTCGCCACTTGAATAGCCGATTTAAGCGACTTTAGAATCAATCCGGCTCCTTTCTGCGGCAATAAACCGAGCAACTGGCTGGCAGCGGCGGCATCCTTATACCGAATAGAATCGGCTACCAAACGGAGCTTTCTTGGGGTAATACGCAGATTGCGGGTGTGATGAGTGATAATCATATTTTATTGTGCCTTAGCCTTTTTCCCGCCATGTTTCATGAATTTACGGGTGGGAGCGAACTCGCCAAGCTTATGACCAACCATATCTTCAACAATAAATATCGGGTGGTGAACCTTGCCGTTATGCACGCCGATTGTTTTACCAACCATCTCGGGAGTAATGGAACAGGCTCGGCTCCACGTTTTGATAACGGTTTTATCACCGGCTTTCAAAGCCAGCACTTTCTTCAAGAGCCGTTCATCGATGTATGGTCCTTTTTTAGTCGAACGTGACATTACTTCTTACGCTTACTGAGTATAAAGACGGAAGTCGGATTCTTCTTCTTGCGGGTCTTGACGCCAAGCGCCAGAGCGCCCCACGGGGTCTTCGGGCCCTTCTTCAAACCGATCGGATTGACGCCTTCACCGCCGCCGTGCGGATGGGCCCGTGGGCTCATGACTTTACCGCGAACGGTCGGACGGATTCCCATATGGCGTTTTCGTCCGGCTTGGCCGATCGTTACCGAAGAGTGCAATACATTACCTACCTGGCCGATAGTGGCCCGGCAGCTAATGAGAACTTTACGCAGTTCTCCGCTTGCAAGCTTTATAGTAGCATATTTCCCTTCCTTCGCCAAGAGAACGATACCGGTGCCGGCCGAACGTCCCAGTTGACCGCCACGGCCGGGAGTAAGTTCAATGTTGTGCAGCTGGAGACCGAGTGGGATATTCTGGAGCGGTAAGGAGTTACCCGAGCGGATTGGAGCA
>JAGWZN010000172.1 GCA_018968785.1 Patescibacteria group bacterium | reverse complement strand
CGCAGTGATATTACCCTCTGAAGCCAGGAGAAACTGGCTGTACAGGGTAGTGGTGATACGTGTTTTTTCCATCCTCCTTACTTAGTACTAAGTAGCACTATGGTAAGGGAAATGAAGAAAATGCGTAAGTCCTGTCTTCATGATACTAACGAAACCGATTCTCTACTATAGAGAACTTGGGCTCATTATACCTGATCTGAGAATAAAATCAATCGACCTTAATATCTTTTCGCTTCCGATCAAACTCTTCCTTGTCAATCTCACCTCTAACATACCGCTCTTTTAAGATATCCAGAGCGGAAGAGCCGTCCGGGCGATTGCCGGAATACTTAAAAAGCCAGGCTACGGCGGCAACAACCAGAATGATTGCAATCAACCAGAGCAAACCCATCCCTAACCACCCCATTCCACCGTAACCGCCTCCGCCGTCCATCATATCCCAGCCGTATCCCCACATACTTTACCTCCCTTATGTTTATTTATACCTAGACACCACCTTAATACTAGTGAATGCATTACAACTGAGACTTGGCTGAAGTCTTCATTTACAGGTTCAACTGACGGATCAGCGTCCGAGTAAAGTCGTTATCTTGCAGGGAATAGTACACCGTTTGTCCCCTTTTTTGACTACTCAACACCTCGCTGTGGTTCAGTTTCTTCAAACAGCGGGAAGCGGCCGAAACGGAAACACCGATCAGATCGGCAATTTGCGACACTGAAAGCTCCGGGTAATGGCGTAACAGATAGCACGCCTTCATTGAGGTCGGATCGCCGGTATTTCCGTATTTCGCGGCGCAATGAGCAACGGCGGCGTTACTTGCCAGCTCTTTTCTTACCTGTTCAAAATCCATAGAGATATTTGCGTTCATGCGCAAATAATACTCGTCGGATTCGACCGCGTCAAGAAATCACGGCTCAAGCAAGGTTAATGAAGCGTTCCGATACTGTTCGGTAGCCGCCGGTTCCAAATGGCGCGTATCGTTCCAGCACTCCAGAAACCACTGGCCTTCCTTACTAATACTGATGGTCGTCAAGCCGGTATTGTACGTTTTGAGCGTCTGGTTTATCGGTGTGGAAAGGACGGCGGTCGGCTGAATACCCACCAGTATAATGTTCGCGATAGCTCTCATGAAAGCGCCGTGCGTTACGACCACCAACAGCCGATCCTCCTGGTTTTCCAGAAACTCCATTGCCTTCTTCGCGCGATTCTGGGCGTCAAAAAAGTTCTCCTCATCACTAAACTTCCAATCCGGATTACCCCAGTTGTCAAAGCGTAATTTGCGAATTGACAGCACATCCGGGTCGTTTCGCGATTTACCGCACAACTCGGACGGGCTCCGCACTTCCACCAATAAGTCAGAAAAGATAATTTCCTTATCATGATGCCGCGCAAGCACTTCCGCCGTCTGCTGGGCCCGGACGTAGGTACTGCTAATAACCCGGTCAAACCCGATACCGTTTAGTCGCTCCGCCAGCAATCCGGCCTGCCTTCGACCGGTAGCGGACAGCTCATCAGAGGGACAGCCGGTCACTCCGTCCCGATTATGCTCAGTCTGAGCATGCCTGACAAAATACACCACCTTGCCTTGATTCATAGCGGGCGCACATAAACCACCAGTTTCGTTTATACTCTAGTGCATTTCCTTATCTCCGTACATAGTCTGCAGATAAGAAATCTGCCCCCAATGATAAACCAGATTCCAATACGGATAAAAGATAATCTGTAGAAAGTTCATTTCGCCCCAGGGCAACTTGATCGTATCGTGCAGGTTCCCCTCCGGAAACTGACGAACCGCCCGTAGATACTCCTCTACTGCCTCTCGGTGTGCCGCTTCCAGATCTTTTACTGTCATAGAGATCTCTTTCCCGCTTTCTGGCATTTCCGGATTCTTCTGAGAACGAATCAACTCGGCTGAGTACGTGGTAGTATACACCAG
>JAGWZN010000171.1 GCA_018968785.1 Patescibacteria group bacterium | reverse complement strand
GTGGTGATTATCGGTGGCGGCCCGATCGGTATCGAACTGGCGGAAAGCTATCGAAATCTCGGTCTGGAGGTGACCATTCTCGAGGTGGCGCCTCAGATTCTCGGCATGTTTGATGAAGAAATCGCCGCGAAAGCGGTTCGACATCTGCGGGAAAACGGTGTCTCGGTTCGGGTACGGGAGAGTGTGAAAGAAATTGTGCGCATCGAACAAGGCTTCGAGCTGCGTCTTGAGAACGGTACTCTCACGACCGGAATGGTTTTTGTGGTAGCGGGAGTACGCCCTCAGACCGCGCTTGCCCGGGCGGCGGGACTATCGCTTACGCCCCAAGGCAGTATCACGGTGGACCGGTTTATGGCTACTTCCGATAAGGTTATTTACGCGGTGGGCGACGCGGTGGCGGTAAAAGAACTGGTCAGCGGTGACCGGATGATGGTGGCGCTGGCTGGCCCGGCTAACCGGCAAGCCCGGATCGCGGCAGATAATATGGCGGGAGGGAAGCAGGCGTATCCGGGAGCGCTGACGACCGCGGCGGTTAAAGTGTTTGATCTCACACTGGCTTCAACTGGATTGAACGAACGCCAGGCGGCAAAGCTCGGTTTGCAATGTAAATCGGCTACGATCCACAACCAGAATCATGCCGGTCATTATCCGGGCGCTCAACCACTGACTCTCAAGCTGCTCTTTCAAGAGGACGGGAGAATTCTGGGCGCGCAGGCAATCGGATACGACGGAGCAGATAAACGGATTGATGTCATTGCCACTGCCATGAAAGGTTCATTAAAAGTTAATGATCTGGCTGAACTGGACCTTGCGTACGCGCCGCCGTATTCATCGGCGAAAGATCCGGTAAATATGGTGGCGTTTGAAGCGCAGAATATCCTGGCCGGGACGCTGAAACCGGTATACTGCCGGGACCTGCCCGGTTTACACGCGAAAGAGTGGGAAATTATCGATGTGAGGACTCCGGACGAGCGATTAACCGGTACCATTCCGGGAGATATGGCGATCGGATTGGATGAGCTGCGCTCCTGTCTGCATACTTTTTCCAAGAAGAAAAAGTATCTCCTGTACTGTGTATCCGGACAACGGTCGTACATGGGCGCCCGTACTCTGCTCCAGCACGGCATCGATGCCCACAGTCTGATCGGCGGGTATCATACCTATTCAGATCTGTTTGGCCGGTCTGAGGCACAAGATCAGTCAGCGGATGCCACGATACCGACCGCCCATACTGACAGCCCTGATCATAGCGAAGTGGAGATGAAAGTGGATGCTACCGGACTGATGTGCCCGGGACCGCTTGGACTGGCAGCCAAACAACTGAAGCTGTTGCAGCGGGGCCAGATCATGGAGATAACCGCCAGCGATCCGGCTTTTGAAAGCGATATTACCGCCTGGTGTGCCAGTACCGGCAATGATATTTTGAGTGTCGCCAAAGACGGAACGACGATAACCGCGCGGATTCGTAAAGGATTAAGCGACCATCTGCGCCATTTCGAAAGCGCCGATGGCAATGACAAGACCATTGTGGTCTTTTCCGATGATATCGACAAAGTAATTGCCGCCTTTTTTATCGCGAACGGCGCCGCCGCCATGGGCCGGCACGTCACCTTATTTTTCACCTTCTGGGGTTTGAATGTTATTCGCAAACCCGGCAGCGTGCCGCTGAAGAAGGACCTGATTTCCAAGGTGTTTGGCATGATGATGCCCAAGGGGAGCCGGCATCTGCATCTTTCCCAAATGAATATGGGCGGCGCCGGCACGATGCTGATCCGTTGGCTCATGTTAAAGAAACATATCGGTACGCTGGAGGAACTGATTAAGAAGGCGCAGGAGGCCGGCGTACGGCTGGTGGCCTGCTCGACCTCCATGGATATTATGGGTATTCAGCGGGATGAGTTGATTGATGGAGTAACAGTTGGCGGCGTCGCTACTTATCTGGATAAAGC
>JAGWZN010000170.1 GCA_018968785.1 Patescibacteria group bacterium | reverse complement strand
CAGCGAGCGGGGTAATAATATCGTCTTCGTCATTGAGGCCGACGGTATCCGGCTTTGCCATTTGGGCGATCTCGGCCACTTTCTATCCGAGACGCAACTGGCGGAGCTGGGACGGATCGATATCCTGCTGATTCCGGTCGGCGGTCACTTTACCCTGGAGCCGGAAGAGGCGGCAGAGTTAGCCGAAAAGATTAGCGCCGCCATCACCATTCCCATGCACTATAAAACTAAGAATATCCCGGACAATCTGCCAATCCAGACTGCCGGGCCCTTCTTGCAGGCCATGCAAAGGCCGCATCAGGAGGTAAATGTTTTGACCGTATCAGCCGATGATCTGCGGAACCGCCAACCGGAGGTGGTTACTTTGTTGGCGGTTAGTTGAATGGCTCAGCCATGACCGACGCACAACACAATCTCAACCTAGCCTACCTCTGTTTCTTTGCCTTCATTACCTTGTCCCTGTTCCTCCAGCCGGAGGGACTGATTGCCGACCATGGATTCAGCTACTACGGCGGCTTATTCCGAACGATCTTGCCGTACGCTCTAGCCTTCGGATCGGCCGCCTACTTTCTGTATCAGGCCAGCCGGTCGCTGAATGACGAAGCGTCCCGGTTGATCGGACGGATGTTCCGCTTCTTCGCCTATCTGCTGATCGGCTTGATCTTTATGCCGCATGACGTATGGCCGTTCAGCCTGGTGCACACCATTTTAGGCGCTCTCCTCTTCTTCTTTCAATTAGTCCTTGTCGGCCGCCTGGCCGCAGCAAAAGCCGACCCAATTATCATCGGGTCGGCTGCCACCATGGTCATCAGCGGACTGTTGTGCGCGTTCTATCTGATACTCGCGTCCGGTTACCTTATCGAGACGCAGGCTATTTACCAGATCGGGTTCTGGATAGGCATGAACCGGAGGCTCAGCTTGTCTCCTGGTATTTAACTGCGCTTTAACTTTAACTGGAGATGTCGAACCAGCCCCGGCAGACATAGCGCGGCGCCAAAGTAGAGCGGCACGAGAATCAGATTGCCGAAAAACATCGTGCGGTAAAATGGCAGGCCCATCACGTAGCAGTCAATCAGTCCTTGCCAGGTGCGCGGATAGAACGCGCCGTCGCCGATCAGCCAAACGCCGAAATTGGTATAGAGGAAGAAAAATACCGACGCCGCCATGCCGGCCAGAAAAGAAAGCTTCATCAGGACAGCCGGCTTCCGCTTAACGCGGCGGAGCAATAATCCGGACAAACCGATCAATCCGAACGCCGACCAGGTAAAAATGAGAATAGCCGAGTTGCCGATCAGCGCGTCGGAGACAGCCATACTCATTAACGGCACGATCAGACTGTACTTCCGGGGCAGAAAAGTGGCCGCCACCAGACTGGAAGCGGTAATGATCTCCAGGTTCGGAGCGATCATGTACTGATGGTTTATCAGCCGCCAGATCACGGCCGTCGCGATAAGAAGAAGGGAGGGTATCATACGGAGTTATTAACTACTCTACGTTTAATAATGGTCAATCTTCCAGGTAATCGTGTCAGTCGATTTGGTTACATAACTGCCGGCACCCACTGATGCCAACTGACCATTAACCAGAAAAGACCAATACTCATGCTTGGATGAACTGGCGGTGTAGCCGTCAACCGAAGTCACGAAAGCGTTCGCGCCGGAACCGGAGGTTTTGATAGTAGCATGCTGGCCGAGCAGCGTCAACGCGGTTTTGCCGTCTTGCCCTTTATACGTAATAGTCTGCGGCTGAACCGGCGTCGCCGATGCCGCCGGCGAATGAGTGGCCGCCGCACCACCGCTATTATACCGCAGCGCGAAAGCTCCGGCTCCCACTAGTAGCACTAAAACGATCACCACAATAGAAAGAATGTTCTTTTTCATAATCCCTATGTTAATAATAGTTAATAGTTTAGGAGTTACGCGTTTGGATAGATTTCAAGGAAAACCCGAGTACCGGACTGAGGCGTACACGATAGTACGGT
>JAGWZN010000169.1 GCA_018968785.1 Patescibacteria group bacterium | reverse complement strand
CCCTACGAGGCCGGGTGTATCATAAATAAACTTAGAGGTAGCGTGACTTTCGGAATGAAAAGATCGCTTCGCAATGACATCCGGCCGCCCATTAAAACCGAGGCTTATCCGCCTCAGGTTGAGAAAACCGATGTCATTCTGCCGGTCGACGCGCGAGCAATCGGCCAGAAGGCAGCCGAGATTATTCGCCATCCGGGCAACTCGACCCGGAGATTCTTCAGCATCCTCGGCCCGGGCGTTATCACCGGCGCCTCCGATGACGACCCCTCCGGCATTGCCACCTACTCGGTAGCCGGCGCTCAGTTCGGCTACCAGACGCTCTGGCTCTCCCTGATAACCTATCCGCTCTCCGCGGCGGTGCAGGAAGTGTGCGCCCGGATTGGTTTGGTTACCGGCCACGGTTTGGCGGCGGTCACAAAACGGTACTACAGCCGCAATCTCCTCTATGTCGTTACCTTGCTCCTGGTCATTGCCAACACGATCAATATCGGGGCGGATATCCAGGCGATGGCCGCCACTTTTCAACTGCTGACGCCTTCAGTTGATTTCTCCTTTATCGCGATCGGCATCACGGCACTGATCTTATTTTTCCTGATTGTGCTTTCGTATAAAGCGTATGCCCGTTATCTGAAACTGGCCTCCATCACTCTTTTCTCTTATATCTTCGTCGCGTTTCTGGCTCACGTGGATTGGCACACCGCCATTCATAGCTTTCTGGTACCGAGCTTATCGATGAAACCGGATTACCTCGTGACTCTGGTCGGTATCCTCGGAACCACTATCTCGCCGTATATGTTTTTTTGGCAGGCTAATGAGGAAGTTGAAGAAGAGATTGCCAAAGGCATGATCCGCAAAGATGATCCCGGCACGAACCATACCGGACTGCGTCATATCAGCCGCCGGTTTATTACCGACATGCATATTGATGTCAATGTCGGCATGTTCTACTCCGAGCTGATTATGTTTTTCATTATTACGGCCACTGCCGCCACTATTTTTTCTCAACACGCCGTGACGAATGTCACCGATTTAACGCTGACCCAACTGGCTAATGTACTGCGGCCGCTGGTCGGCGATACCGCCTTCCTTTTATTTAACCTGGGCGTGCTGGGCGTCGGCCTGCTTGCCGTACCGGTTTTGGCCGGCAGCGCGTCGTACGCTATTGCCGAGCTGTTCGATTGGAAAGAAGGATTAAATAAAAAGTTCCACGAGGCGAAAGGGTTTTATACCGTAATCGTATTCGCGACGCTGATCGGGTTGGCACTCAATTTTATCGGTGTCCAACCGGTAGCCGCGCTATATTATACCGCCGTTATTAACGGGGTGGTTGCCGCGCCGCTCCTGATTGTCATCTGGCTGATTGGGAATAATAAAAAAATACTCGGCGAACATACCAGCGGCTGGCTGGTAAATACTCTGATGGGAATCACCATAATCGGCATGGCTGCTGCCGCGGTTGCCCTGTTTGTGTTTCATTAATTGAACATGGTAGAGTAATACAACCGTTTAAAAACAGATGGTTTTTATTTTTTACATCGTGAAATTAAGGAGGGAAAAATGGAGCAGGTACGTTTCGTGGAACGTCGGATCACCACTCAAAAAGATTTGTTCACGCAGTTCCCGGTTGGCATCCACGGTGATCCGGCTCGCATACGGCAAGCTTCGCAGGCGGGACCCGAGCATAAACGTTATTTAAAGAGCGGGTCGCACTCCAGCGCCTATCGTGTGAATCTACCCGACCGACCTCCAGAAATCGTCAAGGTGATCCACCGGCTAAATCCTTTCTCCGACCTGCCATCCGCTATCGATTTTGCCCACCAGATTTGGGACTACGGACACATCCTTAACGATAGAATGGGCATTCCCACCATTGTACCCCATACGGTTGTAATTGATTCGATTGATACCGGTTATTATGTACAGACTATGGAAGAAGACGGCGGCACCGACTTCGAGACCAGCATGGGAGAAAGCAATCCCCACGA
>JAGWZN010000015.1 GCA_018968785.1 Patescibacteria group bacterium | reverse complement strand
AAGAGATAAGTAGGATTATCTCCCCCTTTATCTCCTCCTTTTGTACCAGTTGTACCAGAATAAGAAATAAAAACCAAGTAAAACGAGAATGAGCACCGCCACAAATAGCAGAAAGATTGGCGGCGTCAGCCAAAAGGTCTGTTTAACCGTCACAAAACCGGCTTTGCCATCGTACCGATAACTAGCCGTGACTGTGTATCTGCCCGGCACGAGCGGCAGCGCCAGCGAGCGGATTGAGACCGGATACGTCCGACTCACGCCCGGAAAGAGAAAAAGGGAGTCTTGATCGACAATACCGCGCCCCACCTCCCGGCCGAACGGATCGAGAATCTGCACCACTCCGCGCGGCACCAGATGCACCGTGCCGGTATTGCGGAACAGTAAGGTGGTGGATGCCGGCAGCCGATCCCAAACCAGCGGCAGATCCCAACTGTCCAAGTTCAACCCGTACTGAGCACCGTCGGTTTTACTCACAAACAGCAAGGCGGTTACAATCGGCTCGACCGTCGTTACTCCTTTTTGCGCGTCACGAGCCGAAAGATCGTGAAAGAGAATAGCGCCGTAATGCCCACCGGCCGGTATGGCCGGATCGTTGCGTACCGTGATTTGCACCGATTGGCTGGCCGCGGGAGCCACCGTAAAGGTATCCGGCGATACGGTCAGCCACGGCGATAGCCGGTACCGGGCCTGCAGATTAGCCAGATTCGCCCCCAACAGCGGAATGCCGCCCGAGTTATTCAGGGTGGAAAGATCGACCGCCGTCACTTCCAGAGACTGCGGATAGGCGGTCGTATTAGTAATCTGAATGGTCGTTTCCAGCGGCTCGCTGTTTTTCGGCAAGGTCAAATCCTGCAGATAGGGCGCCACCGTTAACCCGTTTTCCGTCACGGATGGTACGGTGGGAGGCGTGTCGGCGCCGGTCGCGGCTGCCCAAACCAACCCTCCGCTAGCCCCCACAAGCACCAAGCAGCCAAGCAGGAAGACAACCAGACAGAGACCGGAACGAGAGAGGATTTTCATGAAGCGATCATTACGCCGGCATTGATGGCCGGGGTGGCTGAGATGGCCGAGGATGACGCCGCCGCCGGAACAGGCTTTTCAGAATGGAATACAGGCCGGCCAGCAAAATCAGTAGGATCACCGCTCCGCCGGTCAGTATCCACCAGGGAATTACCCAAAAATCGGTTGATAGGCTAAGCGGCACGTCGCGGGTACCGTTATTGTACACGACAACCGCCGTCGCCCGGTACCGGCCGATTCGGAAATTAGATAGTTTGGTCATATCCCAATTCAGTTTCATAACCGGCGCGCCATTCGGCTGAGTCACGGCTTGGTTGCCGTTTTTTTGCGGCACGTACACCGGAAAGCCGTCGCTCCATTGGCTGGACGTATACCGCCGGATACTATTCGGCAGAATATTGCCGTTTTCCTTATTGATCGGGAGGACGGCGATATCGTGCTTATTGCCCTGGTCAATAAAAATATTGCCGGTCGGCACGACGAAAACATTGCCGGTATTACGCAGCCGCACCTGAAACGTCACCGGCAGAAACTGATAAACCGCCTTATCGGTGGAAAAATCCAGAAACTCCAACTGGCGCTTTGCATCCGGCCGGTCGATAGCCAGCAAAAGCAGAATCCCCACGCCGCCAATCAGGCTGGTACCGCCTTGCAGATTGGCCGGCGCGCCATTCAGCCGGGAGAAAGTGAAAACCGGATAGTAGCTAAACCCCGCGTTTTCCGGAATAGCGATAGTCGCCGTAATCGTCTTCCACTCGTTCGGCTGGATCGTAAACGTTTTTGGCGAAAAGGTAATCCAGTTGCCGAAAAGATCAGCCGGCGTTAACGCTTCCAGCCTCGGAGAACCCGATTCATCGGCCGCCGTAAATTTATTGATGGTAATAGTCAGCGTTTCCGGATGAGATCCGAAGTTTTCAATCCGCAACTGCACCGGCACTGCCTGCCCCGGCTTGCCGATCAGACTGACCAAAGGGGTGCTGGTATCAAGATGAAGTGAAGTATCGGTCGGATCGACCGGAGCCTGACCGTCGGAAGCGGCATACGCGGCGGGCGGGCGGCCAAAAGGAAGGAGGAGGAGAAAAATGATGATGGCAAAACGGCAAAAAATTGTGCGCATGCACCTAGCATAGCCGATTGTCGCAATATGGTATAGTGAGAAAGAGGCATAAACTCGGCATATTCTGGACACACTCTATGAAAAAAAGTCTGGCAACTTTTCTAAAACTAATCGGCTCCGGCGGCCTACTACTAAGCGCCTTTCCCAGCAGCACCAACTACCAGCTGCCACAGTACAGTTTTGGCGCCGGCGGCTCGGCTAACTCCGTTTCCAGCCATTACGCCAGTCAAGGCATCGTCGGGGAAACCGATGGCACGCAATTAAACGGCAGCCACTATAACCTGGGCGCCGGCTTGATTTTTACTGAAGAGGCCAACGTGCCGCCCGCCCCGACCTTTACCAACCCCTCTTCTTATTACAACAAGCTCTCATATATCGTAAATACCGGCGGCAACGCCAGCGATGCCGTGTTCGCGATCGCTATCAGCAGCGATAATTTCGCCACCACCAACTACGTCCAGGCGGATGGAACGGTTGGCGCCACCGCCGTGTATCAGACCTACGCCGTCTGGGGCGGCGCCAGCGGCGGGCTGGTCATCGGCCTGACTCCCGGCACCACCTATAAGATGAAGGTGAAAGCTATTCACGGAAAATACACCGCCAGCGGCTTCGGACCGGTTGCCTCCGCCGCTACTTCCTCTCCCACTTTTACTCTGAATATCACCACCGACAACCAGCCATCACCTCCGTTCTCCATTAGCTTCGGCCAGTTAACCGCTAATACGGTGACCGACAGTCCCCATAAAATCCTGACCGATTTCAGCACTAACGCCAACTCCGGCGCCACTATTTTTGTGAGCGATCAGAACGCTGGCCTGAAAAGCGGTCTGACCAGTCATACCATCAGCTCGGCTACCGCCGATCTCGGCAGCGCGCCGGAAGGATACGGCGCTCAGAATACCGCCGTCAGTCAGAGTAGCGGCGGTCCGGCCACCGTGAGCAGTCCGTATAACGGCAGCAGTCAGAACGTCGGCATTCTGGACGGTTCGTTCCGTCAACTGTACGCTTCCGGCGGACCGATTACCGGTGGTCACGGCGAACTGCTTTTAAAGGCTAAAATCACCTCCCTCACCCCGGCCAGTAATGATTATAGCGACGTGGTAACGGTTATCGGATCGGGGAATTTTTAAGAACGCGGCCAAAGAACGCTTGACAGGCTGAGACTGGACAATGCTATACTGAATTATAGCTTCAACATTACTAATTCGCAGCTGTTGAAACGTTCTAGTGACAATCGCAAGTGGCGAACGGTTGAATACTGTCATGATATATAGGGGCAATAATTTCGCGTACTCACGGAGACTAGTAGTTGTACTGGCAACAATTTTTTCTCTGTTGTTCGCCTTTTCACCGTTCACACCCGGCCGGGCCAAGGCAGCACCGTTTACCTTCGCTTCCATGGAGTTTACCAATATGGTAGCGTCCGGTACGGCCGCTTCCGGTAATATTTTAGTTATCGCTCAGCCAGCCACTTCCACCACCGCTCAGAATGTCGTTATTACTTTTGCGTCCGGCTATACGGTTGCTACCGGCGCTGGCGCCATTACCATTTCCACCAGCGGTCTACCTAGTACATATAATGGCGCTTCGGTAGTGGCTTGGCCCAGCGTGGCTAACGGCACCGCTTCCGGGCAAGTCGTAACCTTTTCAACCTCCGGAGGAAGCGCGCTTAGTACCAGTACCGTTTATGGGTTCTGGATTACGGCCGGTATCACTAACCCCAGCTCACCCGGACAGTACTTGAATACCGTCTCTGTGACGACCGGCGATACCACCCAAATCGCCACCTACGTTCTCTCCGATAACACCATTACGATTACCGCTACCGTTCCGCCAATCTTTAGCTTGACCATGGGTGGCAATACTGACGCGTTTACCGGCAACCTAAGTCCCACCGCTATAGTCTTAACTACCGGCCAGACCGCCACCATCGCCACCAACGCCGCGCAAGGTTGGACGGCTTGGATGAAAAGTCAAAACCAGGCCTTGAAGTCGGCTACCACCGGCTCCGGCAACGACATCCCCTCGGTTTCCGCTGGCTCTTTACAGACTTTAAGTTCAGGAACGCCGGCTTACGCCCTTGCGGTTAGCAGTACCCATGCCAGCGGCACCGGCACCATTACGGTGTCCACCGCTTATTCAGGCAATGGCACCACCCAAGGCGGAGCCTTGACGGCAGGCTTTACACAGATTGCTAAGTCCACCGGCACCGCTAGCGCGGATGTCGTAACTCTCAAAGAACTGGCCGCCATTAGCGCTACCACCGGTGCCGCTACCGATTACACCGATATGCTTACCGTTATTGCGGCCGGCAATTTTTAAGGTAAGCTAGGAGTATGGAATCCACTCCTCCCGCTTACCTTTTTCGCGGCCAGTTAAGCAATGAAGAAGTCGTGCTGCTTACCCGTCAGCATCCGTTTATCTTGCTGCCGGCCATGCTGCTCAGCATTGCTATCTTGCTGATTCCGCTTCTGTTGTACGTTTTTCTGCCGTTCGACTCAATTATTGCTTACGCGATTGTGATCTGCCTGATCGTCGCTATTATGAACGGCTATCGGGCTTGGCACCGTTGGAACAATTCGCTGCTAATGCTGACCAACCGGCGCATTGTTATTGCCAGACAGAAAGGAATGCTCAATCACGAAGTTTCCGACTCTAATTTAGAGCATATTCACCGGGTCACGCATGAGGTTAAAGGGCTACTGCCGACCCTGTTTAATTACGGTCCGATCCGCATTCTGACTGACGATCTGCAGACCGCTCTGATTATGCCGGCCATTCCCAATCCGTACGATATCCAGCAGGAGATTCTCCGGGTCACCGCCGGAGAAGAGTTTCAGCCTGATGATCCCGACCAGCCAGCCGACTAACTACCGTTTATGCCCACGTTTACTCGCCTCGATACCGCCCCCGACCGCCAAACCTATATTCTCCGATTCGCGAAGGGAGAGAATCTACTCGCCGGACTCTTGGATTTTGTCGATCAAAACCATATAACGACCGCCGATGTATCCGGAATTGGAGCGCTCCTGGAGGCGAAGATCGGGTACTATGATTTGGATGCGCGGCAGTACCGTTTCCAAACCTTTACCCGGCCGATGGAAGTGCTTAGTTTGAAGGGTAATATCAGCATGTTAGATGGCCAGCTGTCAGCCCATCTGCACGTCACGTTGGGCGATGATCAGTACCGGGCGATAGGCGGCCATCTGGCCGAGGCCACGGTTGGCGGCACAATCGAGCTCTTTCTAACCGCCTATCCGGTCGTTATTAACCGGAAAAAGGACGCGGAGACCGGGCTCAATCTGCTCGATATATAGAAATCTCAAGTCGCGAACACCCGCCTCAGGTCGCTTTTTTGTTTATACATCCGCTTCAACTCGGCCGCCCACTCCCTGGCCCGGCTCAACTCACCGCGCAGCAGCGGCCCTTCCTTGTCTTTCACGTAAAACGGTTTCGGCTCGGAGAGAAGCAACATCCCCGATTTCTCCAGCGCCTCGGCAATGCGGGTAGCGGCATCACCGGATATCCAGCTCTTAATCCGGGTATCAAAAGCGGCGGCCGTCATGCCGACCGGCCAGCGATCCTTCATCCGCCCGACCAGTTCGCTCAGGAGATTCCGAATCCGGCCGGTGGGTCGCCAGGCGTTAATCGGACTGCCAACCACCAGCAGATCAACGCCATCCAGATCGGCCTCCTGAAACTTAGCCACCGATACCGCCTGTCCGGCCAATTCAGTCGCAACTGCTTCCGCTACCTTTGCCGTATTACCGAAGTTGGAGTCAAATAGTATTAACGCTTTCATACATTTTTTTCGCTGCTGTCATCGCGCCACCCACCACCGGCAGTACCAACCCGAAGAAGAAGGCCAGGCCGAGCAGCCAGCCGATCACCGGAATGCTCAGCAGAATCCGGCCGATAACCGCGCCCACCACGCCGCCATACCACAGCGGCTGCGAAGCATGGCTCAACCGTTCCACAATCCACTGTCCCATCAGAATATATCCCACCGAGTTGGCGAGGAAAAGCGCCAGCAGATAGGCCAGACCGAGGGCGATAGCGATCTGCCAACCAACCACAATAGCCATGCAAATGACCCCCGCGACCGGTACTACAATTAGGAAAGCCAGGCCGCGCAGGAAAGCGCCGCCCCAATCACGCCGCACTTCCGCCTGAATACTCTGAATCCGCCTGGGGAATATCAAGCTTAACGCCAACGCCAGTGCCACCGCGCCCAGGAGCGACATCAGAAAGCCTCCAGCGGCGAAATACCACCACCGCCCCGAATAGTGCGTATTGGCCGGCGGTTGGGTCCGCGTAGTTTTGCCGGCAATTTTGACCGTGTTCAGCCCGGCGGCAGTATTAGCCGACTGATAGTTCAGGTCGCCGCCAACTGATCCGCCGGAAAACGTCAGGCTCTGGTCCCAGGCTTTCATTAACCCGCCAATCGCCGCGTCGCTGCTAATATTCTGGCCGGCCGCGTACACGGCGCCTTTCACCGTCCCGGAGAGAGTGATCTGATTGCCGGCAACCCGCAAGTCGCCGTTAATCACGGTATCCGGCCGCAGCTCAACCGTATTACCGGCAACGTAGACATCATGATTGTAAACGCCGGAAAGGGTGACCGTATTGCCAGCCAGATAGGCGTTATACCCGCTGCCGCTTTCCACCGATACGGTATTACCGGCCGCCACAATACTGCGCCCCGGCGCGGTACCGATGGTGACCGCGTTACCGGCGGCAATGAGCTCGCCGCTCACCGGTGCCGTGACATCGACACTTTGCGCGGCGGTATACAGATCATCCGCCACCGGATGGTTAACCGCGACCGCGCTATTTTGATCCGAAGGAGCCATAAAAACCGCCGCTGATGCCGGCAGAGCCGGTGCCAGAAACGCCACTGTTCCGCCCAGAATTACCAGAAGAGAAATTAGGTATCTAGACATAGATTTCATCATTACGCATGAATAAATTTACCATTATAGTATACCCATCAAGTGCAAATGTCAGCCGTCTGGAATACAAAGTTGAGCCGAATGCTGGCGTATAAACTTGCGCCAGAAAAACGATGGGTGATATAATACCGATATACAAAAAGGAGGACAGATGGATAACTTTCAAACGGACCAGTACGGTCATATTATCGCGCCCACGGGCGGAAACAATTCTTCAGGACTACTCCGTATACTGCAGAAAATTTCTTTTCACCTTATTAAGACCGAGGGACAGGCAACCGCGGTCGTTATTGTCGTGTTTATTCTTGCCCTGGCTGTCATGGCTGCCCAGATCGCTTCAGTTATCCGGCATACGGAAGTAACCACGGGATCTCCCCCTCCTCTCCCACCCGTTCCATCGGCTCATGTTCGCTAACTATTTATAATGGTTCGCACCTATGCAAAAGCCGGCTTCACCCTGATTGAGCTATTGGTGGTAATCGCTATTATCGCGTTGCTGGCTACTTTGATTGTTGGTCAGTTCTCCAAGAGTCAGATGGCGGCTAGAGACGCCCAGCGTAAATCAGATCTGAGTCAAATCGCGAAAGGTGCTGAGCTGCTGTTTGACAGTAAAGGCACCTACTTTCCCAATGGCATGTTCGGCACCACCGCATCGGGTTCCGGTGGTGCGGGAGACGGTTGGTTTAATTATCTTTATTCCGGTTATCCGACCGTTGGCACCGGGTATGTCAAGGCCGGTTACTACAGCAGCGCCCCCCACGATCCGTTTCACAAGGTTGATACGGCAAACTTCTACCAAGGTTCGTATGCTTACGAATACATTCTTTTATACAATGCGAAATGGTCAAATCTCCCTACCCCCCGGCCGACTGCGTATAATTACGGGTACTGCTTCTATGCTGACTTGGAAAACCCGAGCGCATCCGATATCGCTACCTTCAACAATAATTTGTACTTAAGTTTTACACCAATTACCAGCGGAAAAACCCACAGCACTTATAACGGTATGAACTACGCCGTATGCAACCCGTAGTGGTGCATCCAGCCGGCCTCTCCTCAGCCGAAGCCCGCAAACGCCTCGACAGTTACGGCCTCAACACGATCGAGGTAAAAAAGCCGACCTTTTTTCATAAGTTCCTCCGGCAACTGATTTCGCCAATCTCCCTGATGCTACTGGCCGCCAGCCTGCTCTCCTATCTGGCCGGCCGCGCTTTCGACATGTCCTTTATCCTGGTTTTGCTGCTGCTCAACGTCGGCATCAGCTTGATCCAGGAAGCCAAGGCCGATCGGGCGCTGGAGCTACTGAAAGCCAAACTGAAAACCACCATTAAAGCGTACCGCGATAAGGAGTGGCAGCCGATCGACTCCCGCCTGCTGGTACCGGACGATCTGATCGAGCTGAGCATCGGCAGCATCGTTCCGGCCGACATTAAGATAATCGAAACCAAAAACGTCTCGATTAATGAAGCGGCCGTCACCGGCGAATCGCTGCCAAAGGACAAAAATCCGGGCGATACCGCTTACTCCGGCACCTTCCTGCTGACCGGCCTTCTGCGCGGCACCGTAACGGCAACCGGCAACCGCACCGAGTTCGGCCGCACCTTTCTCCTGGCGGAAAAGCAAACCAAAAAGAGCCTCTTAGAGCGCGATATCCTCACCGTCTCCAGCTTTCTCACCCGCCTTAGCCTTATCTGCGTTGCCCTGCTGACGATTGTCTTGCTGCTGAATCAGGCCGGTTTTCTGGATGTCCTAACCCTGGATCTGAGTCTGGTCATTGCCGGCATCCCGATCAGCCTGCCGACCGTCATGACCATGATTATCAGCTTCGGCGTTCTGGCTCTCTCCAAAAAGAAGGTGATCGTCCGCCGCCTCTCCTCCCTGCAGGATTTGGCCAATGTCGACGCCCTTTTCACCGATAAAACCGGCACCCTGACCCGCAATAAGATAGAGGTCGAGGAGTGCCGGCCGTACGGCATCTTTACCAAGGCGGACGTTCTCCGCTACGCCGGCGCCGTAGCCGGCCAACACCCGGAGGATGTTATTAACACCGCTGTTTTAGAAGCCGGCCGCGACCGGGAAAAAGTGACGGTAAAAGAGTTCACGCCGGCTGATTCCGACCGCAAGCGCGGCACCTTGCTGGCCCGAATTGACGGGAAAGAGCAGACCGTCACGCTCGGCGCCTCCCAAGTGGTGATGGCGTTTTGCCGCCTACCCGACGCCATCGCCCAGCAAGCCGAAACCGATATCGCCGCCGCGGCCGCTTCCGGTTTCCGGGTCCTGGCGCTCGCGATCAGCGAACACGGTGAACAGGAGATGCAACTGGTCGGCCTGCTCTACCTTTCCGACACCCTCCGCTCCGACAGTCGCGCCACCATCGCCTATTTGGCGGAGAATGGCATTACCGTACGGATGCTGACCGGCGACAACCGGGCAATTGCCAGCCGGGTCGCCGCCGATATCGGGCTCATCGGCCAGACGCTCGTCCGCGATCGATCCGCTTCCGAAGCACAGTGGCACGCGGTTTTAAAGAAGGAATGGCGCCAAACGGCGGTATTCGCGGAGATCCTGCCAGCCGATAAGCTGGCGATTGTCCAAGAAGCGGCGAAAAGCCGCACCGTCGCGGTGACCGGCGACGGCATTAACGATCTGCCGGCCGTCAAAAGCGCCCAGGTCGGTATTGCTGTCCAGAACGCCGTTGAGGCACTCAAAGAGAGCGCTGATCTGGTGCTGCTGGGAGCCGGCATCGGCGTCATTAAGGACGCGATTTTAGAGTCGCGCAAGATTTTCGCCCGGGTTTACACCTATTCGGTCTACCGGATTTCCGAAAGCTTCCGGCTGATCATCACCATTACCGTGCTGGGAGTGCTGTTGCGCAGCTATCCGCTTACGCCGATCCAACTGATCTTACTGGCTTTGCTGAATGACATCCCCATCATCTCCCTGGCCTGGAACCGGGTTAAGGTTGCCGCCAAGCCGGCCAGTATCGATGTCAAAAAACGGTTTGTCACCAGCACGTTATTTGGCACGGTCGGAGTCGCCAACAGCCTGTTTCTCTATCTGGGCGCCCGCTATCTACTCCACCTGCCGCTGCCGGTTATTGAGACCATGTATTTTCTAAAGTTGACGATTGGCGGCCACATGCTAATCTACGTCGCCCACACGGAAGAGCGCTGGTGGCGGTTCCTGCCCAGCAAAGAGGTCATTTACGCTACCTTTGCTACCCAGGCGATCGCCACGCTGCTGGCAGTGACCGGCCTGTTTATGCCGGCCGCGCTCTCCTGGCAACTGGCCGTGTTTATCTGGATTTGGGCCTTCTTCTGGATGCAGGTTACCGAACTAAGCAAATACCTGCAGCAACGCCATGCGGTATCAAAAGGATAAATGAATTGCC
>JAGWZN010000168.1 GCA_018968785.1 Patescibacteria group bacterium | reverse complement strand
TGCTCTACCAAGAAAAGGAAGATACCGGACAAGCGCAGCTTGCCCTGTATGATACTACGGACGTAAGTCCGTAGAGATTCATTCTGTTCGAAGGTAAAAGAGTTTTGCAATGAGTTCATAAAAAGAGGAGAGGAGCCATTTCAGGGAATCGGAAGCTGTTCTCGTCTATCCTACCACTGACTCTTTTGTGCTTTTTTGCCCATTGCTGGCCGTGGCGTTCGGGCGGCTCCTCTGCCTCACTTTCTTCGTATTCCAAGTTGACCGGCCGGTCAAGACAACTGGCTTACACTTTTCTTTTTTTCCGGGAAACGGCTAGGATAAAGGCATGTCTCTTCCGCCTCGTATCGTAGCGGTGATCGGACCAACCGCGTCAGGAAAAACCGCTCTGGGATGTCATCTCGCTCATATTTTTCACGGTGAAATCGTTTCCGCCGACGCCAAGCAGGTGTACCGGGGGATGGATATCGGGACGGCCAAAGAGAAGGATTTGCCGGTCGGGCAGCATCTGCTCGATATTAAAAATCCGGGCGAAAAGATAACGGTGGGCGAGTATCAACGGCTGGCCTACGCGGTCATTGACCGGTTGCTGAGCCAGGACGTACTCCCCTTTCTGGTCGGCGGGAGCGGGCTGTACGCCGAATCGGTGTTAAACGGTTATATTTTTGCCGGAAACGGAGAGAAAAGTCGCCGGCAAAAGTCGCGGTATCAGTCGTTAAAATTGGGGATTACACTCCCCCGCCAGGAATTGCGGCAACGAGTAGCCGACCGGACGGAGCGGTGGCTGCAAGACGGGTTGTTGGATGAAATTACCCGGCTATTGGCGGCTGGCGTGGAGCCGGAGTGGTTATCCTGGTGCGGACAGGAGTACCGGTACTTTACCGCCTATCTGTTAGGTGAAATCGGGCTGGAGGAAGCGGTGGCAAAGACGAATACAAGCATTAACCAGTTTATTAAACGGCAGTATACTTGGTGGCGCCGGCATCCGGATGTGATCTGGGTTAGCGGTGGACAGGAGGCGGAAGCGGCAGTGCGGCGGTTTTTGGAGCCGGTTTCATAAGCATTTAATAAATGAGCGCTTACTTCAGCTAGCAATTCAACTGACTGGATGATATACTTTGGCTATGCCTGAAACTAAAACCTCTCGATCAGCCAAAAACAAAGGCGGGTACAGCGAGCCGGCAACCCAACCGGAATCTCAATCGGAGCCCCAACCGGATGCGAAGACGGAATCTAAAGATAAAAAAGGTGTTTTTGCGCGGTTAACAGCTAAGCCAAAAGTAGTCGATACCGTGCCGGCCCGGCCGGTACTGGTGGAGTTTCGCGATGTGGTCAAGCGGTATGAGGATCACCTGGCGTTAAACCATGTTTCGCTGAAACTGTATAAAGGCGAGTTCTTAAGCGTGGTCGGTCCGTCCGGCGCCGGTAAATCGACCCTGATTAAATGCCTGACTCTCCAGGAGTGGCCGAATGAAGGCCGCATTATTGTGGCCGGTCGGGATATTACCTTGCTGCGCGACCGGGAACTGCCGTACTATCGCCGAAAAGTCGGAATTGTCTTTCAGGACTTTAAGCTGCTGCCCAATAAAACCGTATACGAAAATGTGGCGTTTGCCCTGGAGGTGTCCAATACCTCAACGCGGGAGATTAAGGACCGGGTGCAAATTATGCTGGAGACGGTGGGGATGCTGCCCAAGCGGGACAACTTTCCCCATGAGCTGTCCGGCGGTGAACAGCAGCGGGCGGCGATTGCCCGGGCGCTGGTGCATGACCCGAAAATCCTCATTGCCGATGAGCCAACCGGCAATCTTGATCCGGTAAACACTTGGGAGATTATCGAGCTGCTGTTTAAGATTAATAAATCCGGAACTATGGTGATTCTGGCGACGCATGACCGGGAGATCGTCGACGCGTTGAAAAAGCGGGTTATCACGATGCGGGCCGGGCAGATCGTATCGGATCAGGAAAAAGGCACCTATCTCGTATGAATAACATCTTTCGTATC
>JAGWZN010000167.1 GCA_018968785.1 Patescibacteria group bacterium | reverse complement strand
ACAGGGTAGTGGTGATACGTGTTTTTTCCATCCTCCTTACTTAGTACTAAGTAGCACTATGGTAAGGGAAATGAAGAAAATGCGTAAGTCCTGAAAGATTGAATGGCAGGCTCCTCAAGGCATCAGAATAGAGACTATTGTGGTTGACTCAGAAGCCTTGGAGGCTGAGTTGGTTTCGGTAAGTCGTGAGTCTAAGGAGGTAGATCCTTTGGATTATGCGGCGCGGTTTAAAATGGTGCGCGCGATTTTTGGGGAGTTAGATAGTCTTCGCAAAAAGGTGTTAGTGGGAAAGTCACAGGAGCTCGATGGTTGGCTTGTGGTTGCTGGTAAAATACAAGAATTGCTCAAGGAAGTTCCCATGCAGCTTTCGTCAGGAGGTGTTTACTCTTCTCACGCGCTCAATCAAGCCGGACAACTTTTAGAATTACAATTCGACCTACTTATAAGAATAGTGAGGCGGTGTCGCCACCTTGCCACTCCCTTCTTGCCAGATCAGGAAAAACCAGCTAATATGAGTTCTGATCATTTAACAGCAGGAGAAGAAGATAATGCAACCGACATACCATCCCAACAAGCGGAAGCGAATCCGAACTCACGGCTTTATGGAGCGGATGCTAACAAAGAACGGCCGCCTGGTTCTAGCGATGCGTCGCCTGAAGGGTCGTAAAAAACTGACCGTTTCCGACGAAGGAAAGAAGTTTGGTAAACAACTCCGTGTTTCCTAAAGAACAGCGAATTCACAAAAGCCAGGATATCATCTGGGTATTGCGGAGGGGGGTAAGGCGATCAACCGGTGTGATCGCCTGTTCTTTTCTGAAGAAACCGGCTACACTGAGAAGGGTCGCCGTGATCGTGAGTACGGAGGTATCGAAAAAAGCGGTAATCCGTAATCTGCTCAAACGGCGGGTTCGTTCCTTGCTGAGGCAGACGCCTTTTCCCGGTGGCGATTTAGTCGTCCGGTTGCGGAAAGGCGCGGCTATCTGCACCTTTGAACAGTTAGATACTCAGCTTCACCAATGTCTGCGCGGCCTATAAAAGATCGCTCGCTACCCCGGGCGCGAAAAACGGTGCTTTGGATGATTCGTTGGTATCAAGCCGCTTGGTCGCCTGACCACAGTCCGCGCAAGGCATACTATCCCCATGGATACTGTCGGTACACGCCAACCTGTAGCGAGTACGGTTACCAAGCGATTGAAAAATACGGTGTCGTGAGGGGCGGTCTCTTGGCGGCCTGGCGCGTGCTGCGGTGCAATCCTCTTTCCAAGGGTGGTTACGATCCGGTTAAATAATTTACACATCTTCCGGTATGTTCGATCAACTCCTTTACCCGTTCCTGAACATTCTCACCTTTTTCAGCTGGCTGATTCCTGGGCATAATATCGCCCTGAGTATAACAGCGCTAACTTTATTGGTTCGATTTATTCTCATTCTCCCATCCAAGCGGGCGGCTCAGGCGCAGCGCAAGATGGCCCAGCTGCAGCCGCTTATTGAGGAGTTGAAAACGGAGTATGGTGATGACAAGCAGGGGTTGGCGGCGGCTCAAATGGAGCTATACAAGAAGAATAACGCCAGTCCGTTCGGAGCTTGCCTGCCGCTCTTGATTCAGATTCCACTGCTACTCATCCTCTACCGGACTATTTATCTGGGTCTGACGCCGAATAACCCCCATATCTACAGTTTTGTGCCCCGGCCGGATCATATCGGCACGACGTTGTTTGGTATCGACCTGCTTAAGCCGGATATTTTCTACTTGGGCGGGATAGGCATTCCGGCAATCTTGCCCTGGTTGGCGGCAATTGTGCAGTATCTGCAAGTCAGGCTGACCACCGCGCCGACCGCTACAACCGCCAAGGTGGCGGAGGGACAGTTCGATCCGCAGGCGATTCAGAAGCAGACGGCGTTGATTATTCCGATCTTTACCCTGGTAATTGCCCGGAACTTTCCAGCTGGCGTGGTGGTGTACTGGATTGTGAATACCGGCTTTTCGGTGGTGCAGCAGTACTTCGTGA
>JAGWZN010000166.1 GCA_018968785.1 Patescibacteria group bacterium | reverse complement strand
GAAAAGTCGTTTTTCTGATCGTTAACATACTTACTCAGAGCCTCAGGAGAGATAAAATCGAGAATCAGGCTGAGTTCGCCAAGCGTCCGGATTCGCGCGCCCTCGCTAAAATAAAACGCCTGCTCCGGCGGCACGGCGCAGTTCCGCTTGTCAGCGGCGCCCCATAAAATCGACATACCCCCTCCTTTGACTCTACCTATTTGTTAATCGCTGCTCAGCTCAAGTATATACCACCACTCGTCCGGATTTCCATTGTACCAACGCCGGGAGTGAGATATTGTAAGCCTATAACGTTTATATTATGAATATCGCCGCGATTTTATTTGATGTGGACGGTACTCTACTGGATACCGGCGAGTACATCCTGGCCTCCTACCGTCACGCCACCAAGCTCTACAAATTCCCACCGATTACCCGAGAGATGGTGATTGCCGCCGGCGGCCGGCCGTTGGAGGAGGTGTACGCGCAATACTGCCCCGGTGGCGATATTAGCGCCCTATGTCTGGCCCACCGGACCTTTCAGCAACACCATCCAGAGATTGCCAAACCGTTTCCCGGCGTCAATGCTACTCTGCAAACTTTAACAAATGCGGGGATTAAAACCGCGGCAATCAGCACCCGTCATCTGACCGTCCGGTCCACTCTGGAACAGGCCGGTCTGACTCCTTATCTACATGTTATTATCAGCGGCGAAGAGGTCAAGCGGAGCAAGCCGGATCCGGAGGGAATTTTCCGCTGTCTCAATGATCTGGGAGTGGCTCCCGCCGCCGCGCTCATGGTCGGCGATATGCGGGTCGATATCGAGGCCGGTAAGAACGCCGGCGTCGGCACGGTAGCCGCCACCTACGGTCTGTACCGCTCCGACCAGTTTCTCGGCTGCCAACCGGATTACCGGATCAACCGGATATCGGAACTGCCGGACCTGGTATACCGCCTTACGGAACGCGGGAGTTCGTGAATATAAAAACCGTCTGTGGTTAAACTAGAAAGCGACTCTTTCCCAGGGGAACTCCTCTCTGCCAAAGTGACCGTAGGCAGCTGTGGGAAGATAAATCGGTTGCCGGAGTTGTAATCCCTCAATAATGCCGGCGACAGAGGTATCCAGCAAGGAGTCAACAAACTCCCGGATTATCTTTTTTTCCTTCTTCTCGGTATGAAACGTTTCAATTTCTTTCATAACCGGCTGACGGACGCCAATACAGTAGGCCAGACTGACCTCCGCCCGATCGGCCAGACCGGCCGCCACCAGGTTCTTCGCCAGAAATCGGGCGGCATAGGCGCCGGAACGATCAACCTTCGTCGGATCTTTGCCACTGAAACAACCGCCGCCGACCCGGGCGTAGCCGCCGTAGGTATCAACAACAATTTTCCGACCGGTCAGACCGGTATCGCTGGCCGGACCGCTCAGATGCCAAACTCCGGTACCGTTTACAATCAACTGACCCTGGTCAATAACATAGCCAAACTCGGATAATACCGGCTTCACTACCTGCTCGTACAGATCATGACGGACATCCTCCAGTTTAACCGTCGGCAGATGGGGAACAGCTAGCACCACCGTCTGAATACCGACCGGTTTACCGTTCACGTAGTCGACCGTTACCTGGGCTTTACCGTCCGGCCGCAAATACGGCAAGATCCGCTCTTCCCGGCAACGGTCAATCCGCCGGGTTAGCGAATGAGCCATCATGATCGGAAGCGGCATCAACTGCCCGGTATCCCGACACGCGTATCCGAACATCATCCCCTGATCACCGGCGCCTTGCTCTTCCACCCCGACCGCGATTTCCGGCGATTGAGCATGCACCAGCACGTTGATAGGCGACTGATCGGTAAACTGAAGAATCGGATCGGTATAGCCGAGACGCCGGATCTGAGCACGAGCAATCTCTTCAAGGTCAACGGTCGCCTGAGCGGTGATCTCACCGGCAATTAACAGATAATCCCGGGTAGCCACCGTTTCAATTGCCGCCCGGCCGTACGGGTCTTGATCCAGAACCGCGTCGACAACGGCGT
>JAGWZN010000014.1 GCA_018968785.1 Patescibacteria group bacterium | reverse complement strand
GGGTCGCAGTGATATTACCCTCTGAAGCCAGGAGAAACTGGCTGTACAGGGTAGTGGTGATACGTGTTTTTTCCATCCTCCTTACTTAGTACTAAGTAGCACTATGGTAAGGGAAATGAAGAAAATGCGTAAGTCCTGTAATAAAGAAAGTAAGCGGGTACGGTACAAAGGAAACAGAGATAAGAGTTGGTAAAACGGGATGTGCGCATAAAGTGAACGTCATGGAAGAACGTAAAAAGTTTCGGGAGGGGATGGCGTCTGGAGAAACATCAAAATTATCTGACTGCTATAGCAATGTAGCTGCACCCGAAGAAGTGGAGAGGGTCGTCACCGAAGCTTGTGCCTTAGTCCCAGAAAATGAGCGGGAAAGGATTAGAGAATGGTGGCGTATGGCTAGAGAGTATGGAAGAAAGCAGTGGGAGCAAAGTCATAAACAGAGCGTAAGCGCACTAGGTCGGCATTCTCTGCTATTACAAGGCCTTCCGCTACCGATAAAATACCCAAAAGATTATTTAGATGTTCTAAAAACGCCAGGAAATAAAGGAATAGGTCAATATTGGGAGATACGAGAAAAACGAACGGTCGACCAAAAGCATGAAGCTCCCGAACAACCTCTCGACGGTGGCTCAGTTGTTTAAGGTGGCGATAAGGTTAAGGTTTTGGCTAGGAAAATTCATCGTTATAATTATTTACGCTCTCGCGCGACGCCTTGAATGAACCCCAGCATATGCTGACCGAAAGCGGTCGGATTATCTTCGTATACATGATGCCCGGTCGGCGACTGCCATAACTGTTTAGGGGGGTTGGCCAGGGAAAACAGATAAGTGGCATCGGTGGGAGGCACGCTCTGGTCTTTATTGGCGCCTATCAGAAGAAGAGGCACGTGAATGTCCTGAATATATTTATCCGGAACCTGATCCTGGTACCCCTGTCCTATCTCGATTTGGCCGGCCAACAGGAGCCACGGGGAAAGCCAAGTCGGCAAGTGCTGTATCTGTAAGGTGTAGTTGGCGAGGTGGTTGAAATCGGCAAACGGAACAGCCGTCAGAATGAAATCACCGATTCCTTTTCTGCCGGCGGCTAACAGAACGGCATCGGCGCCGGTGGAGAAGCCGATCATGCCCACCGGATGTCCCCGGCTTTCCGGTAAGTTTTTAGCTGTGGCGTAAGCCGCGACGACATCCTGCCATTCTTTCGTGCCGAGATAGCTGTGGCTACCCCGGCTGGCGCCTTCTCCGCGCGGATCCAGCAGGAGAGTGGTGTAATGGGCGGAGTTGAGCTGTCGGGCGACTTCCAACAGATCAGTCTTGCTGCGATGGAGGCCCGGCACCAGCAAAACGGTGGCTTGGCTGGGATGGCTAGGAATATACCAGGAAGCCAACAGAGTGCCATCCAAGCTGGTAATAGTTTTCAGTTGGTAGGATAGACGATAAGTGGCCGGCGTGTTTTGGGATCGGATGGGAGATCGGGCCAACTGCTGGTGAAGCTGGTAGACGGCTACGAGCAGAAGCGCCGTCTTGATCAGCAGTACAACGGCAATCAAAATAAGGAAGAACCTCAACCACTTCATTCAAAAGGTAATTTTTTTGAAAGAAATAAGGTTTCAACAGAAGCACAAGAAACAGTATCATATTAAATATGAAAATATCGTACTTTTTCATACGTTAGAAAAAAACCAGGTTGCCGTCAGGCTATTGCAAGGTGGAAGTTACCGGTACCCAGTGCATGCTCATCAAACTAAAGACAACCTTTGCCAGCCCGGATAGTAAGACGATGCAGAAAATAGTCACGGCAATCGCGCGGTACTCCTTATACCCTCGCAACGGCGTCTTATCGGCGGCGGTAATATGGTTGGTTAGCAATAGAATCTGGTCAATAAGAGCCCAAATGCCGGCCCCGCCAAAGGTGATGAGCTTGAGTATGCCTAAGCCGACATACCCTAAGTAAAAACGATCAATGCCGAACAAGCCGAGAAACTGAGATAAAAGATAGGCGACCAGAAACGACTTGCTGCCTGATTCAGGTTGCGCCTGATCGGTAAGCGGGGCGGAATCGACAGAAATGGGCGGCGAGACGATCGCGCCGCTGGAACTGGTTTTTGTGGTGGGAGCGGCCAGCGCCTGGTCGATATCGGCGGCTTGCCAACCGCCACGAAGAAGGGACTCTCGGATCTTATCGTCCGGAACACCGGATGCCCGGTTCTGTTCGACGTACTGGATTAAGGTTGAGTTGTCCATATGACAAAAGATTACGAATTAAGAAAATGTATGAACTTATTATATTATTGACTTCCAGTATGTAAAAGACCATCGGTGATTTTCGCGATAATCACCTCTTCGTTTGCGGGGACCGCGTAGACGCCTACGCTACTTTCCGAACGGTGTAGCCCAGTCGGCGTAATCGGGTTATCAGTTGCGCCGTTTATCTGGTGATCCAACCCGACTCCCAGATGGGTCAACTGATCACAAACCTGTTGCCTAATCCGGCCGCTGTGCTGTCCGATGCCGCCACTGAAAGCGATTCCATCCACGCCGCCCAAAGGCACCGTGTAAGCGGCAATGGATTTGGCGATCCGATAGCAGTACAGATCAATCGCCAGCGCCGCCCGGGCGTTGCCGGTATCGGCGGCGGCAAACAGCGCGCGCGGATCATCGCTCACTCCGGAAACACCGCGCAGACCGCTTTCCTGATTCAGCATTTTCTCCACCCGTTCCGGCGTCCAGCCCTTGCGCATCAGGTGAAACAGCATGCCGGGATCGATATCGCCGCTCCGGGTTGCCATCATGACCCCTTCCAGCGGCGTCACACCCATGGTTGTATCCATGCTGCGGCCGTCCAGCGCGGCGCAGAGGCTGCAGCCGCCTCCCAGATGCACACTGATAATCCGACGGTTCGGTCGCTGGTCTTTCTCAAGTGCCAGAGCGACGGCGGTGACATTAGCCTGATGAACCGTTCCCTGAAAACCGTACCGGTACAAGCCTTCCGTCTCCGCTAATTGATACGGAATGCCGTAGGTGCGAGCCATGGGAGGCAGGGTAGTATGGTATGCCGTGTCAAAAACGGCCACGACCGGCAAAGAAGGGGCGAGCTCGGCACAGGTTCGCAACACAGCGGCGGCCCCGTAATTATGCAAGGGCGCCAAGTCGCCGAGTTCCCGGATCCGGTCAATCACCTCCGGCGTGACCCGAGTGGGCTCGGTAAAATACTGTCCGCCGTGCACGACCCGGCAGCCGATGGCGGTAACATCGGAGTCAAGCAACCCTAAAATCTCGCGGGCAGCTTGTCCAAGATCCCAGGTTTCACGGCTCTGGTGGCTCCGCACGCTGCCGTCCGCCAATACAACCGCCGCTTTTAAGGTGGTACTGCCGGGATTTAAGACGAGTACGGCCATTTCCAGTTTCTGATTTCCGGCATATCATCGCCGTATTTTTGAATATAATCTTTATGAGCCAGCCGGCGCTCTTCCATAGCCTGGCGGATATGCGCCGCTCTAACCTCCAATCCCGGCACCCGGTCGATGACATCCATCACCAGTTTGAACCGGTCCAGATCGTTCCGTACCACCATATCGAACGGTGTGGTGGTGGTGCCTTCTTCTTTGTATCCGCGTACGTGGATATTGGCGTGGTTAGCGCGCCGGTACGTCAGCTGATGAATCAGCAGCGGATAGCCGTGAAAGGCGAAAACCACCGGTTTGTCATTGGTAAACAGCGCCTCAAACTGTTGATCGGAAACGCCGTGCGGATGTTCGGATGGCGGTTGCAAGGCCATCAGGTCGATAACATTAACAACCCTCACCTTTAACTCCGGCAGATGCTGGCGCAACAGATCGGTCGCCGCCAAAATCTCCAAGGTGGGAATATCGCCGGCGCAGGCCAGTACCACATCCGGTTCGTTGCCTTGGTCATTGGAAGCCCAGTCCCAGGAGCCAAGACCAACCGTGCAGTGGGCGATCGCCTCTTCCATCTTCATAAATTGTAATGCCGGCTGCTTTCCGGCCACAATCACGTTTACGTAGTTACGACTGCGCAAGCAGTGATCGGCAACCGAGAGGAGGGAGTTGGCATCTGGCGGGAGGTAAATCCGCACTACCTCCGCTTTTTTATTGGCCACATGATTGAGAAAGCCTGGATCTTGATGGCTGAAGCCGTTATGGTCCTGGCGCCAGACATGGGAGGTAAGCAGGTAATTTAGTGAAGCGATTGGTCGTCTCCAGGGAATGCCCCGAGTGGTCTTTAGCCATTTGGCGTGCTGATTGACCATGGAGTCTATTATATGAATAAACGCTTCATAACAGGAAAACAGACCATGCCGGCCGGTAAGTAGATACCCTTCCAGCCACCCCTCACAGGTGTGTTCGGATAGAATCTCCATTACCCGGCCATCCGGCACGAGGTTGGTATCGGTATCATAATACACGCCGTGCCACTGCTTGCCGGTAACCTGGTAGACCGAGCCGAGCCGGTTGGATTCGGTTTCATCGGGCCCAAACAACCGGAAGTTGCGGTTGGACTCGTTTTCTTTCATGACATCGCGCAGGAAATCGCCCAGAATCCGGGTCGCTTCCGCTTCCACTTGGCCGGGTCGCTCCACTTCTACCGCGTACGAACGAAAGTCCGGCATCCGCAACTCCTTTAAGAGTGCGCCGCCGTTCGCGTACGGTGTGGCGCCCATCCGCTTTCCGTCGGATGGCACGATGGCGGCGGTATCGAAACGGAGGTGTCCCTGCTCATCGAAGAGCTCTTCTGGGTTATAACTCTTGAGCCAATCTTCCAGCATGGCCAGCTCGGTCGGATTGGAACGGACATTGGCGAGAGGAACCTGATGGCTGCGCCAGCTATTCTCAAGCGGTAGGCCATCAACCGAATACGCTGGACCGGTCCAGCCTTTGGGAGTATCAAACACCAGCATCGGCCACTGCGGCCGCTTCGTAGATCCGTGGCGGGCCGCCCGGCGAATTTCCTGAATTTCCGCGTACATCATTTCCAGGGTATCGCTAAGGGCGTGATGCATCTCGAACGGGTCGTTGCCGGCAAGCCAGTACACCTTATACCCGTAACCGGTCAGCAAAGTGGCTAGTTCGCCCTGAGGCAGACGGCTTAAAACGGATGGATTGGCGATCTTATATCCATTCAGATGAAGAATCGGCAGAACCACGCCATCGGTTACCGGGTTGAGAAACTTATTTGAATGCCAACTGGTGGCTAACGGTCCGGTTTCTGCTTCGCCGTCGCCGATCACGCAGGCCACCAGGAGATTGGGGTTATCAAAAACGGCGCCGTACGCATGACTCAGCGAATAGCCAAGTTCGCCGCCCTCATGAATCGAACCGGGCGTTTCCGGTGCCACATGGCTGGGAATACCGCCGGGGAAGGAGAACTGCTTAAACAGCCGCTGCATCCCTTCCTTATCCCGGCTGATGTTCGGATACAGCTCCGAATATGTTCCTTCCAGATAGGTACACGCTACCATAGCCGGACCACCATGGCCGGGCCCGGCAATAAAAACCGTATCCTGGTCGTGCTTTTTAATTAACCGGTTGAGATGGGTGTAAAGCATCGTCAGTCCGGGTGTGGTACCCCAGTGTCCCAGGAGGCGCGGCTTAATATGCTCCGGTTTGAGCGGCTCTTGCAGGAGGGGATTATCCAACAAATAAATCTGGCCGACCGCTAAATAGTTGGCGGCCCGCCAGTGCATATCGAGAAGAACGAGTTCTTGCGCGGAGAGCGACATTGCTTGCCCCTAAGCTGTGTTCGACTTTATTCTACTCTACTGTGTTTTCTTCTGTCTACCGCAGAGTTGTCAGGAAGAGAACGGCAGTAATTGCGCCCACCGCCAGCGAATAGTAACCGAACGGATCAAGCCGCTTGGTTTCAAAGTATTTAACCAGGAAGCGGATGGAGAGATAGGCGCTGATTGCGGCGGCAATCCCGCCGACTGCCGCCAGCCCCACCAGCTGTGATTGGGAAGAGAATAGCTGGGGCAGCTTGAGCAGAGCGGCGGCGCCGATGATCGGAGTGGCCAGCAAAAAAGCGAACCGGGCGCTATCCTCATTAGAAAGACCGAATAACAACCCGCCGGACATGGCGCCGCCGGAGCGGGAAATACCGGGAAAGAGCGCCAGCGCCTGCGCGGCACCGATACCGAACGAATGCCACCAGGAAGTCTGGGCAATCCGCTCATCAGAATGCGCTTCTGTAACCGTCCGATGCGGCGACCGGCGCCACCGTTCGGCTAGCAGCAGCATCAGTCCGTTGACGATCAGTAAGATTGACGCGTCAAGCGGCGCGACAAATAAAGCTTTCAGCTTATCTTGAAAAAGGATGCCAAGCAGACCGGCCGGAATCGTGCCGACCACCAGCAGCCAGCCGAGCCGGGCGTCGGTATCTGACGGCCTGATCTCCCGTTCCGCCAACGACCGTCCGATACCCTTAACGATTCGCACCCAATCCTTCCAAAAAAATCCGAGCAGGACCAGGGAGGTGGCGAGATGGAGCGCTACCAGAAAGGTGAGATAGGTGTCGCCATGCTGAGAGATATTCCAGCCGACCAGTTTTGGTAAAATAACGCTGTGGCCGAGGCTTGAGATAGGAAACAGCTCGGAGAATCCCTGCAGCAGGCCAAGCACGATCGCTTGAAAGTAGGTCAACATACTTACAGTTAACCAAGAAATGGAGGCTTGGGCAAATATGGAACAGACAGAAAGGACGATACCGGTGGCTCACCACCGCCACCAACCGGTTAATATTAATCAAGTCCGTGTCGAAACGCTCGGACCGTTGGATCGAGTCGGTCTGCTCATTACCAAATCGGTGGGTACCATGACTGCTGCTATCCTTTTTACCTGTCTATCTCTACTAAGCCTGCCAGCCGCGATCGCTAGCCACAATCAACTGGTTATTATTTCTTGGATTGCCCAGACATTTCTGCAACTGGTCCTGCTGCCGATTATTTTGGTCGGGCAGAACATTCAAGGTCGGCACAGTGAGCTGATGGCGGACGAAGAGTATAAGACCACCCAAACGACCTATAAGGATCTCGAGCACCTGATTTTAGTAAATAAACAACAGCTTGACCTGTTAATTGAATTAACCGGGAAGGCAAAATAGAGATTGCTACTTTTTTCCGGCATTCAGATCGAGACCAAAGCTGACTTCCGCTGAGTTGTAGAATGTGTCCCGGTCGCGGATAATCGCCTGGGGCAGGATTTGCGGGGAGCGGGTCTGAATAGCCGATCCGACTCGCTTGACGGCTGTACCAATTGCCAGGAATTCGATCAGACCGCCGCCTAGGCTGTAGACGTACGTCTTAATTCCCAATACGTCATCGGCACCAATCGACTGGGCCTCGTCGGTGATCTTCTTCAACGACTCTTCCCGGGCGTCATAAATCAGGGTGGTTAGTTCGCTAATTTCCCCCTTAGCCAGGTTCTTCAGCGCGGCGGTGAGGCCACCGACCAGGCCGAGCGAATATACGGATGTCCCGATCAGAAGCCGCAAAGGAACGTATCCCATTTTCGTCACATTCCATAACTCTTCACAGGTCAGATCACTGGTAATAACGCCGGTATCGGCAACAGCCGGATGATGAGATGCCGTGCCAATCATTAACATTTCCTGTATGCCGATGCCACCAAACGGAATGATACTGGTTTCAATGCCGACCACACTGTTGGCTCCGGCTGTTTTGGCGTCTTGGATAATCCGCTCCAAAGCCAGATTGCGAGTGGTGGTAAAAATCTGGGTATACTCTTTCACTTCCCCGCGGGCCAGACTTTTTAGACCGCCGAGCAGCCCCATTCCCAAGCCGATCGAGTAGGCCACATTGCCAAAAACAAATTTGAGCGGAGTGTACCCGGCATCGATCTGACAGTACAGCTCCTGGCCGTCGGAGGAGCTGCTAAACGGCTGGCCGGAATCGTTCGCGGAGTGGACGGCGGAAGCAACGGAAAGGAACTCGATATTGCCGCTATGAAACACCAGTTCGCTGGTTACGCCGGTCAGACCGATACCGCCGCGCTGGTTCCGCTCCTGCTCCATGCGCGCAAGGGAAAGCTTGCGTCCTTCTTCAATCATCTCCGTGTACTGGCGGATCTCGCCGCCAACCATGCCCCGGAAGCCGGAGCCGACACCGCGCAGGAAGCCCATCGAGTAGACGCTATTGCCGACCAACAGATCACCCGGTTGATAGCCAAGCTGATTGAGACAAAACATTTCATTGCCGGAGAGTCCGCTGGTAACCATGATGAAAAATTACGCTTATTTTACCTAACAGTATTACTCTGGGTCTTGAAGCGCAAGCGGGCGGGGAGTTGACAGCCGCGCGAAAAAGGTATTTACTTTATTTGGTTAAGTATTAACTTACTAAACTAAGTGAATACCGATCAGATTACAAACTACGCTACCCAACTGCAGACCGCCATCGGTAATCTCCGACGCGGCTTTTTCAGTGGTGAGAAAGATGAAAAAGGTGAAAAAGACGGACTGCCGGCCCGAGCGGAGTATCATTTCCTGTTTATGCTGGCCGGCTGCCAGAAGGGCGGTCCGGTAACTCCGTCCGATATCGCCAAAATCATGGGAGTCAGTTTGGCCGCTATCACCCACCATATGAACTCTTTGGAAGAGCAGGGGTTGATCGAACGGGAGATGGCGGAAGATGACCGCCGCGTGATTCATGTCCGGCTTTCCAAAAAAGGGGAAGAGACGGTCCAGCTTCTCAAGAAGAAATTCAATCTGAAAATGCAGAGGCTGGTGCGGTATCTGGGAGAAACGGAGAGCCGGCAGTTAATTGAGCTGTTAAATAAGATCGTGCGGTTCCGGGAGGAGGCCGATGCTTAAGTTGCTCCGTCATCTGAAGCCGTTTCTGTGGATGCTGGTGCTGTTGGTCATCTTGGTGTGGATCCAAGTGCAGGTGAACTTGTCTCTGCCGGACTATCTGGCGGAGATTATTAATAAAGGGATTGTGGTAAAGGACCAGAGTTTTATCTGGAAGACCGGCGGCACTATGTTGCTGATTTCTTTGTTGGGTGCCGTTGCCACGGTCGGCGTCGGCTACTTAGCCGCTCAGATCGGCACCGGCTTCGCCAGAAATGTCCGGGATAAACTGTTTTCCAAGGTGGAAAGCTTTTCTTTAGCCGAGTTTGGCAGTTTCTCAACCGCTTCTTTAATTACTCGTTCCACCAATGATATTCAGCAGGTGCAAATGGTGCTGGTGATCCTGCTGCGGCTGGTCCTAATGGCGCCGCTGATGGGTATTGGCGCCATTATCAAAGCGTACCAGTTGGCCCCGTCTATGACCTGGATTATGGCTCTGGCGGTGATTGTTATGATGGGTATCATTTCTATCCTTTTCGCGGTCGCGATTCCGCGTTTTCAGAAACTCCAGAAACTGGTGGATCGCCTCAATCTGGTGACCCGGGAGATTCTAACCGGCTTGCGGGTGATTCGGGCCTTCAATACCGAAAAGTACGAAGAGAAAAAGTTTGATATCGCCAATGCCGACCTCACCAACGCCAATCTGTTCGTGAACCGGTTGATGGTAGTAACCCAGCCGATGATGATGCTCATCATGAACGCCACCTCGCTGGCGATTATCTGGGTGGGCGCTCAGAGAATTGATACCGGAACCCTGCAAATTGGCGATATGATCGCCTTTATGCAGTACGGGATGCAGGTGATCTTTTCCTTCCTGATGATCTCCATTATCTTTATCATGGTGCCGCGCGCTTCGGTTTCGGCTCAGCGGGTGGAGGAAGTATTGGAAGTGAAGCCGATTATTACCGATCCCGAGCGGCCGGTGCGAATCGACACGATCACCAGCGGATTGGTTGAGTTTGAGGATGTCACCTTTTCCTACTCCGGCGCTGATGAGCCGGTTCTGAAGAATATCTCCTTCGTGGCGAAGCCGGGAGAGACCACGGCGCTCATCGGCAGTACCGGTAGCGGAAAATCGACACTGATTAACCTGATTCCCCGGTTTTATGACGTCACTTCCGGTCGGGTGAAAATTGACGGTGTGGATGTGCGCGACCTGAAAATGGAAGATCTCTACCGTAAGATCGGCTATGTGCCTCAGCAAGGTGTCCTCTTTTCCGGCACCGTGGAGAGTAATATCAAGTACGGTGCGCCGCACGCATCGGATGACGAGGTGCATCATGTTTCCCGGATTGCTCAGGCTAGCGAGTTCGTGGAGAAGCTGGACGGCGAGTACCAAGCGCCTATCGCTCAAGGCGGCGCGAACGTTTCCGGCGGTCAGAAGCAGCGGCTGTCTATCGCCCGGGCACTGGCCCGCAAACCGGAGATCTACATCTTCGATGACAGTTTTTCGGCATTGGACTTTAAAACCGATGCCGCTCTACGTCACGCGCTGAACACGGAAACGAAAAATAAAACGGTTCTCATTGTCGGCCAGCGGATTAGCACTATCATGAATGCCGATAAGATTATCGTGCTGGACGAAGGGAGAATAGTCGGTCAAGGCAGACATCGTGAACTGTTGAAAGATAATCCGGTGTACCGGGAAATTGCCCTGTCACAGTTATCGGAAGAAGAACTGTTTCAAAAGGAGCAGATATGAGTGAACAGAAACCGACAACCAGGCCACAAGTAGCCCAGTCACCGATGCGTGGTTTCGGACCGGGTGGCGGCAACGTTGCCCGCATGATGCAGGCCGGTGAAAAGGCTAAGGATTTCAAGGGAACGATGAAAAGCCTGATACGGTACATGCGGCCATTCCGCTACTGGATATTAGCGGTGGTCATCTTCGCGATCGCTAGTACCACTTTCTCCATTATCAGTCCGAAGCTGCTTGGTCATATGACAA
>JAGWZN010000165.1 GCA_018968785.1 Patescibacteria group bacterium | reverse complement strand
GACCTAAAGCTTAGAAGGCTTCCGCTCTATCCACCTGAGCTACAGGGACATTTTCTCCACTGTAGCAGAACCGGAGGTTAATTTCACCCGGAAATACCACTTCCTATCCTCCAGAGGAGCTTTAGGGAGTGGCGGAAGCGGCAGTGGCCGGAGTAACAGTGGGAGAGGTAAGGGGGGTCGGAGTGGCGGTAGCGGTACTACCGAGGGCGGTTTTTAAGGTAGTCAAAGCTTGCTCGAGAGAGGCTTTGAAGGCGGCTTGGTTCGCCTGGATCGCTTTCTGTCGGGTGGCGCGCAACGAGGCGAGAGTGGTCTGGAAGTTATTTTTGGCGGTCTGATAGCTGCTAGTAAAAGCGGACTGAGCGCTTTTCAGGGTTGTGCGGAACGTACTGTTGATAGCGGTAGCGGTCTCCTTACCTTCCGAGCAGTTGCCGGAAACAGATTGGGCGGCGCTAATCACCGCGCTGTTGCGGGTGCCGAACGCCTGATTGACGGCGGCTGCCAAAGTGGCGAGTGCCTGATCTTCTCCTTGACGGTAGGTGGTCTTGGCGGCGGTATCAGCGGCCAGCTTAGTTCGCATAGCGGCGTTAACAGCCTGCTCAAACGCCTTGACGGCGGCTAATTCCTGTGAATTGTTATCGTACGATGCTTCTAACTTGGTGTATGACTGGTCACGGATGTCATCCCATTTACTTTCACGCGCCGCTTCCGTTGTGTCAGCTTGATCGCGTTCTTGTTTTAGATTGCCGAGATCCTGTTCTCGTCCGCTGGACCGTTTACCCTCTTCCTCACTGAACCGGCTTTGGAAGGTATCAATCCGATGGCTGTCTTCCTTACAAATTGTCGCGTTCTTGGTCTGTTCCGCTTCTTTTGCGGCTTCACGGGCTGCCGCTTGGCTGCTAGTTTCGCTGTTTCGCTCACTATCTTGCCGCGTCGCGGTAGTGTCTGGAGTGTCCGGAGTATCCGGTGTGTCGGTCGGAGCGGTAGTTGGGGTGATGGTGGGGGTGGAATCCGGTTCCGGGGTATCGGCTAAGCTGATGGCTGGCAACAACACGGTAGAGACCGTAAGGACCAGCGGTATGGCAATAAGTAAATTGCGTTTCATGGCAAGTGGTTACGGTATTACGGTTGAGTGGTAAGATTGGAACTGCTGGCCGCTTGTTGGTCGGCAGTCGCGCCGGTTTTACTGGCGTCAGCGGTAGTGGTATCGCTGTTGAGTCCCGGATCGCCGCCGGCCTCTATTAGGGTGCTGACCAGTTGGTCGGGATTGCTTGGCGGGGTGATATTACTCAGGTTAACCGGGGTCGGAGCGGCGGTAGGAGCCGGAGTGGCCGTCGGGGAGGTACCGGGCGCCGCGGTCGCGTTACTCTTGGCAATCGACTGAGTGGGGGGAGCGGTACCGGCGGTACTACTCGATTGGTTCAAATGGCTCTCATACGCCACAAAAAGGCCGGCCAAGATGACAACTGCCAAGGCTGGGCCGAGAATTCTCCACTGGCTGTTCATATCGTAAGATTACGATTAAAAGTTTTCTTATTATATACTACTGGGGACGGGAGTGAAGTAATCCGGTCGATGTCGGAAGGTGGGAAAGATTAAATAATGCTCTCTAAGCGTATTCTCAACTTATCTCACCATGCTTGCCTTTCTGGATTTTTCGGCCTAATCCGGTTACAATAGAAGAGCATGAAGGCGAGCATTTTCTCAACTCAGAGCAGCCGCTATTTAGCCGAGCTGATCGCTTCTCGTTTGTCCGATACCTCCCGGCTGGAACGGACTGAACGGTGGGCATTCGATGACGGCGAGCAGTACTACCGTCTGGATATTGCCGGTCGGACCGAACTGATGGGTCGGGACGCCATCTTTGTCTCCAGTACCCATACCGATCACGATCTGCTCGAGATGTATCGGGTTGGTTGCGGACTCGCTGATCACGGCACCGCCCGGCGCATCTTCGTTATTCCTTATTTCGGTTACTCTACCATGGAGCGGGAGGTGCAGTTGGGTGAGATTGTTACGGCGAAAAAGAACGCGCGGCTGTTGTCCGCGATGCCCAATACCGGCTCCG
>JAGWZN010000013.1 GCA_018968785.1 Patescibacteria group bacterium | reverse complement strand
GGCGTGTTTCTCCCGCTGGATGAAGCCGCCAATCCCCAGATAAAAACCGTTTTTACCACCCACGCCACCGTTCTCGGCCGGGCACTGTCATCCCGTAATGTGCCGATTTACGACCGGCTCGCCGGTATCGACCCGGATAAGTCAGCTAAAGAGGTCGGCGTTGTTAGCAAACACCAACTTGAACGGCTCGGCGCCCGCCTTGCTACCGTTTTTACTACCGTCAGTAAAATAACGGCCGAAGAAGCGGAGGCGTTCCTTGGCCGGAAAGTTGATGTGGTAGTGGAAAACGGCTTAGATAGCCAAGCTTTACCGGCGTTTGATGATCTGTGCATCTTGCGTAAAAGAACCCGGGAGCAGGTTGATGACTTTATCGCTTCCTACTTTTTCCCCTCCCACCAGTTCGATCTCGCTCAGACCCGCTACTTTTTCACGATGGGACGGTATGAGGCGCATAATAAAGGGTACGATCTCTTCCTCTCCTCTCTCGGCTCCTTAAATAAGCAGTTGCAGACAGAAAAAAGCTCTAAAACGGTTATCAGCTTGTTTCTGGTCGCAACCGGTAACTCCGGCTTACGGCCGGAAGTACTGTCCCATCTGACCGTGTATAACCGGATGCGGGAGATTGTCCGGCAAAAAATACAGGTGGAGATACCGATTTATCAGGCTATCTGGCCGGACGGCTCGATGAATACCGATAGCTTTGCCCAGTATACCGATCAGATTTCCGCGCTGGTTCGGCAACTCACCCGCTTCGATGAGGTGCCGATTTCGCCGTACCAAATCGATCCTAACGACACGATCGTCCAGCTGGCTCTGCAAAACGGATTGCGCAACCGGGCGGAAGACCGGGTAAAAGTGCTGTTTCTGCCGGTCTATTTTGACGGTCTGGACGGACTGTTTAATATTCCCATTTACGAGCTGGTCAGCGCTCTTGATCTGGGCGTTTTTCCCTCGGTGTACGAACCGTGGGGCTACACGCCGCTGGAATCAATCATGATGGGCGTTCCGGCGGTTAGCAGTACCCTGGCCGGTTTTGGCCGAGCCGTATCCGAGCATACGGAAACCTACTGTGAAGGCGTGTTTGTATTAGATCGGAGCGGAAAAGCGGCGGAGGACGCCGGTCTAAAACTGACATCTTACCTAAAAACCGGCTCGGATGAGTCCGATCGCCAGTGGTTAAACCGGCGGATTGCCGCCTACTTAAAAGCCCAGTCCTTCGGTTGGAATCATCTCTACCGGAATTACAGCCGGGCGTACGCTCTCGCGAAGGCAGGAGAAACCCGTAAGTCCTGAATCAGGATGAGAATCAGACATATCTTCCCCACCACTAGCGCTCGGGATACCGTATCCGGAGAACGGGCATTCTTCAGCCGCAATCAGACCGGCGATTTTTTGTATTTTTTCACGACCAGGCAAACCCGATATGAGGGATGGTATCTCCAGCAAGACCGGCAGTTTATCAAGATTATCGAGCGGATTGGCATTGCCAGTCCGGTGGCGATTTCCGGCATCACCACTACCGGTCAATGCCATTTCATAGAGTATGAAAACAGCATGCATATGGGGTATAAGCTGGTTCCCGGCCGATCCGGCCTGACCGTCAACGCTTCGCAGCCGGTTCCTATCCAGATTACGCTGGATACACGGGCAATGTATGACCAACCGCAGTTCGGACGGCAGTATAAAGTTACCACCGATAAGGAGGGATATCTGATTCGGTACCGGGATGAGACACTTGCCGGTCCGGTTTATCTCCATCTTCGCTCAACCGCCACGCTCCAATTAAAACAGGAGTGGCAGCCGCAGTCGTATCCGCGGGATGAAAAACGGCACTCTCCTCCGGCCGTGCTCTACACGTACTTCCTGGGAACGATTACCACCGATTTTCTGGCATTCGGGGCCGGACGGTCAGCCGGCGCCGCGCGCGAAGCCAGCCTGGCTGCCAGTAAGCAACGCCTGCAGCCGCCGCAAACCAGTATTAACTATACTCACGACACCCTGCCGTCCCACGTTAGCACCGCCAAGGCGGCTGTCACCCAGGCGCTGCGTTATCTCCAGACCGAAGAAGGGATCTATGCCGGCTTACCGTGGTTTCATCAGGTTTGGTCCCGGGATGAACTGATTGCCAGCCTCGGGTATTCGAAAGAAGACCAGAAAGAAGTAATTGAACAGTATCTGGGACATCCGCTCGTGGAAGGCGAACTGCCAACCTATATCGGTTCCGGCACCACCTGCGCCGATGGAGTCGGCTGGCTCTGTCTGTTAGTGAGAGAGTATGGGGAGCAGGAGCTTTCTCAGGAAAACCGGGAGCGTCTGCTGCGCTTTCTGGATACCGCTCACACCCAGCTGAAGCAGTACCGGCAAGCCGGCCACGGCCTGATTATTTCCGGTCATAACGCCACCTGGATGGATACCATCGGCCGGTCCGGTTTCCGGATTGAGATTCAGTGCATGTACGGGCTGCTGCTGGAACTCCTGTACGCTCTGACCGGCGAAGCGGCGTACGAACAGGAACATCTCCGGTTCCTTGGTACGGTTAAGCAGATGTTCTGGGAGGGATCGTATCTGCGGGACGGCCTGGCCGATCCGTCGATCCGGCCCAATATCTTTTTGGCGTACCTGCTACAGCCGGCACTGCTGAACCGGAACAGTTGGCAGCTCTGCTTTGATACCGCGCTCTCCCATTTGCAGGCGCCGTGGGGCGGTCTGGCCTCGCTTGATACCAAAAACCCCGGATACCAGCCGGAAAGTACCGGCGAAGATAACCGGAGCTACCATAACGGCGACAGTTGGTTTTTCATCAATAATCTGGCCGCTACTGCCTTACATCGGTTCGATTCCCGGCGGTACGGAGCGGCTGTGGTTGATATTCTCCAGTCCTCTACCCGGGAGATTCTTTTTGAACACATGATCGGCCAGCCAGGCGAGATCTCCTCCGGTTCCCAAATGGATTCCTACGGTTGCGGCATCCAGGCATTCTCCGGCGGCACCTATCTGGCTCTGCTACGCGAATTAGAGGGCTACGGCAAGCAGGACCGGGACTCAATGGCCTTCTTCTGGGGCCCCACTGCCGCTTCCACTGCCGCCAATTGATTCAAATACTGCTGATATTCGACTTTTTTCTGTTCGTAATTGCGCAGAATCGCCGCTTTTTCGCCATCATCAAACAGTTGCAAATCGGAAAGGTCTTTCTGCTTCTTAGCCAGGCAAGCGTCATCCGGCGTCGGTTGAGGCAAATCAGCTCCCCTAAAAGTGGTCGTTCCGGGAGTAGTTGGTACGGAAGTAGAGACACCTTTCACTACCCCGCTTCCGGACAGCTGGCCGGTATCGCCCACAAAGTAGTGCTGGGCGATGGGCAGAATGGAAAGAGAAAGCAGAAAGGCACTGCTGGCAACAACTTTGCGCAAAACGTTCTCTTTTTCAAAATCAGTCATATATTCACTATACAAAGGTTCCGCTTTGAATACCATACCTTGCCTTTTATCCGTTTATTTTGCACAATATAAATGAGCTTGCTACTGCCAGCCAATTAACTGACTTCCATGGAGCCTATAATGCCCCCGCCGATCCCTCCGCGCCCACCGGAGCATCCGACCGTCTCTCCGTCCACCATGTTACTGATACTGGGGAGCAGCCTGATTGTTATCGCCATTGTAGTGCTGATTGCCTTTAGTTGGAACTCTTTCCTGCCGGTAGAGCGCGTTCTCGTCTCGCTGCTTCCGCTCGTTGTACTGTACGGATTAGCCTACCGGAGTGGATCGGTTCGGAGTCAACCGAAACTTTCGTTCTACACCGCCTTGGCCGGCAGTGTTCTTTTCCCGCTAGTATTAGGTATTATTCTCTATCAGACCGGGCTGTTCGGATCGGCCAATGGACCGGTCGATTCCCTGCTGGTACTCTGTGTTTCACTCATCAGTCTGATCTGGTACGCCCTTCTGGAGTTTGGCTACCGGCAGAGTTCGCACGGTCCGCTCACCGTGGCCGCCGCCGTTTTGGCTATTATCTCTTTCGCTAATGTCGTCCAGGCGCCGGATTATGTTTATTCGCTTCTCTTCGCTCTGCTTGCCTACTTTCTCATCTCCACCGCCACCTTTTTCCGGGGAGAGAGTCAGGAGATGGAAGAGCGGGTGTATAAATATAGCGGCATCATTGCCGCCCTATACGGTCTGCTCACTTTCCCAATCGCCTTTACTTCTCTGGATTTCGACTTCAACACCGTACTGCTGTATCTACCGGTCGCCGCTCTCTTTTTTCTGCTGGCCGTACTGTTTTCGCAGAGATGGCAAGCCGAGCGGCGGCCGGATGATTTACAAGCCCGCCAGATCTTTGAACAGTGCTTTGCCCTTACTCTGGTTCTGCCGGCAGTATTCGCCTCTTTTTCCGATAACTCCGCCGAGACCATCGTGCTACTGATTATTCTGAGCGCCCTTTCGCTGGCATTCAGCACCGTTATTCGGGTAGGCACCCTGCTCTGGCTCGGTCTGATGGGCCTGGTTTTGGGAGTCCTGGAGATTCTGGTATTCTTTGCCGATCAGAGTATTCCCGGCTTCTGGACAATACTATTACTGATACTTGGCTTTATCCTGATCGGCATCGCCTACGGTATGCATTACTTACCGGAACAGAAACTGATCCGGAAGCTATGGAATCAGCAGTCGCCTTCCTGGTTCCGGCTGGGAGAAGCGCCAGCGGCGCCGGCCACTCCTGATTCCGTCTCAACGACCGGCAGCAGTCGTTCGGCAGATCACGGAAGTCGGGTCATTTGGTTTGTTATTCTAGCCTTACTGTTGATTATCTTCTTCTTCAACAGTTTAATTCCCTAACGTAGCCATGTTTACCAGCCAGTCAAAAAGAGGGGCAGTTGCTGGCGCGGCTTTGCCCACAGTCGCCTACTTCTGCGCCGAGTACGGCATCTCCGACAGCCTGCCGATCTACTCGGGCGGCTTAGGCGTGCTCGCCGGCGATATCGTCCAGGAAGCAGCGGATATGCGGCTACCGTTTATTGCCCTTGGGCTGTTTTACCGGCTCGGTTACTTCCATCAGCACCTGGATCAGAAGGGGCAGGAGGAAACGGTCGAGCCGATCAACCCGTTGCATGTGCCACTAGAGCTCATAAAAAACCCGGACGGAGAGACATTACTTATCGAGGTACCGGTCCATGAACGAATTGTGTACGCCCAAGTGTGGCGGTATCCGGTTAAAGATAATAGCCTGTATCTTCTGGATACCGATCACTGGAAGAACAGCCAGGACGATCGCCAGATCACCAACCAGCTGTACGCTGGCGATCAGGCAAAACGTATCCAGCAGGAGTTGGTTCTCGGTATTGGCGGCTTCCGGCTACTCCAAGCGCTGAAACTGAAACCAAACCTGTACCATATGAACGAAGGCCACTCCGCTTTCCTCTGCCTGGAGCTGGTACGGGATGCACTGATCGAACAGAAAGAAGAAGCGCCGGGATTACCTACGGAAACAGCGGTCAATCTGGCCCGGCAGAAATTACTATTTACCAATCATACTCTTGTCCCGGCCGGTAACGATCTTTTTCCTAACGATCTGATCCGCTACTATCTGGGACGGTACGCTTTTGACAGCAAAATCGGCATTGACGCGGTATTGAACTGGGGCAGCGTCCAGGAACGGCCGGGATTTTTTTCAATGACGCTGCTCGCCCTCCGGCTTTCCGCTCGCAGCAACGCCGTCAGCAAACTTCATGCCCAGAAAGCGGTAAAGCTCTGGCCGAACTTCCGTTTGCAAGCCGTGACGAATGGTGTCCATCTGCCCGCCTGGGTGGCGCCGGAACTACAGCAGTTGTGGAGCGATCAGATGGGCCCGTGGCAAGAGAGAGCCAGCAACCGGGCCGTTTGGAAACAGATCCGGGGTATCGATCCGGCTGAGTTGTGGAAGATTCATCAGGAACTGAAAAGCAATATGCTGAACGAGGTGTACGCCCGTACCGGCATCCGCTTGGAGCCGGATACCTTGACCGTCGTCTGGGCCCGTCGTTTCGCTTCCTATAAGCGGCCTGACTTACTTTTCTCTGATATCGAACGGCTCAAAAAACTACTTTTCGACGCGAACCGCCCGATTCAAGTTATCGTATCCGGAAAATCGCATCCCCTCGATGGTCAAGGTAAGGAGATTATTAAGCACATCGAGGACCTCGCCAACTTCGACTTAAAGCACCGAGCCGTCTTTGTGGATGACTACTCCATCTCTCTCGCCCGCTTCCTAGTGGCTGGCGCCGATGTCTGGCTAAACACACCGATCTTCGGCCTGGAAGCCAGCGGCACCAGTGGCATGAAAGCGGCAGCCAACGGCGTTATCCAGTGCACGGTACCGGACGGTTGGGCGTATGAGGTCGATTGGTACGGGATCGGTTACTCCCTTCCGGTCAATCGAACGGAAACCGGCATTTATCCGCTTTTTGAAAAGAAGATTATTCCGACGTATTACAGCCGCAATCGGAAAGGAGTACCGGAGAAATGGGTCAACTTAATGAAAGAGAGTATCCTCACCATTTCACCTCATTTCTCCAGCGCCCGGATGATGGAAGAGTACCTGAACAGCATGTATCTTCCCACATATAGAAGTCAGATGTAACCGCAACCATGCCATCGACCATCCGTTTGGATTACGAAAAGATTATTAAGCAGCATCTGAAGAACCTGCAAAAGCTGATGGAGCCCTCCGGACTATTTCTGGCGTCGCCCAAGGGTGTGGATACCGGCTACGATAAAGCGTGGCTCCGTGATAATTTTTACGAATGTCTGGCGTTCGAGTACGTCGGCCGCTGGGATGTCGTGCATACGACCTATCGAGCGGTCCTTAACATTTTTCTGAAGCACGAGGCTAAAATTGATGCCGCGATCGCCCATAAGCCGGTCCACTCGTTTGAGTATATCCACCCCCGCTACAATCCGGAGACGTTCGATGAGTTCTGGGAAGAGTGGGGCAATAAGCAGCATGACGCTATCGGAGCCATACTCTTCCGGATCGGTGAGCTGGAACAGCATGAGGAGTTCAGCGTTATTGAAACCAAAGAAGACAAGCGGATTATCCAGAAGCTAGTTGAATACCTGCAATCAATCGAATACTGGCATGATCCGGATAACGGTATGTGGGAGGAGGCGGAAGAGGTGCATGCCTCGTCCGTCGGGGCATGTGTCGCCGGGCTGAAAAAGATCGGCGAGCTGGAGTACATCACGGTGAATCACGAGCTGATTGCCCGCGGCGAGGAGACCTTGCATAAGGTGCTTCCCCGGGAATCGGAGAAAAAGTTTGTCGATCTGTCCCTCCTCTCTCTGATCTACCCGTATAACGTGGTCAGCGATGCGGAGCGCGATCAGATCCTAGATAACGTCGAGTACCATCTGGTGAAAAATCTCGGTGTGCTCCGGTATAAAAACGATATGTATTATAACCGCGATCCGGTTGACAGCATCTCTCAAGAAGCGGAGTGGACGTTCGGTTTCTCCTGGCTGGCTATTATCTATGAGCAGATGGGAAATAAGCCGAAAGCGGAAGAGTATATCCGCAAGGCGATGACCACGATCGATTCGGTTGGCAATATTCCCGAGCTGTACTACTCCAATTCCGATCTGCATAATGAAAACTCACCCCTCGGTTGGAGTGAGAGCATGTTCGTCGTAGCGTTGTATCTGTTTTACAGTAAGTACGTCAGTAAGGATGAGGGAAGTTAACAGAAAAAGCTAACTGTGAATCCCTGCCAGGATTCTCTCCACTTCCATCAACTGCTCGGGCGTATTAATACCGAGCGCTTCCCGCCAGTCCTCCACCCGAATCGACTCCACCTTCTCTCCGTCGGCGATAGCGAGAGAAAGCAGGTCGGTCAGATAGTATTCTGCCTGGGCGTTCTCACAGGTAATCCGTTCGAGCGCGTCCCAGAGCCAACGGTCATCCACGCAGTAGAGACCCGGATTTACCTCGGAAATCTCCAACTCATCCGGACTGCAGTCCCGTTGTTCCCGGATCGCCCGAATCCGCCCCTGATCGTCCCGAATAATCCGGCCGAAACTCTTAAACGTTTCGTGATCGGCGTTCACCGTGACCATTGAGAGCACCGAGCCGCTTTCCTGGTGTTGGCCCACTAACTTTTGCATGGTCTGGCCAGACCAGAGTGGCATATCACCATATAAAATAAGATAGCAGTCGGCCGTGCCTTCCAGCTCGGACCGGCAGACCGATACGGCGTGGCCGGTACCCAACTGCTCTTCCTGCACAATATATCGATACTCCGGCCCCACCGCCTGGCGCACCATCTCTTGCCTAAAACCGACCACCAGTACCGGCTGTAAAAACGGCAGATCGCGGAACGTGTCTAACAAATAACTGATAATCGGCCGGTCTTTCAGCGGCGAAAGAACCTTTGGAAGCTCGGCATTACCCATGCGCTTGCCTTTGCCGCCGGCGAGAATAATCGGTTGTACCTTCATGGTCAAGAAGTAAGGGGTAAAAAAGAAAGAAGAAAGGAGCATAGAACAAGTTCCAGCGCCTTACTTCCCCATCACTGTAGCATACACCTTAGTTGGCGCTCAACCCCTTCCGCACCTCCACCCGGTCGTTGGCAAACGCCAGGGCGGTATCTTTACTGATTTGTCCGAGGCGAGCCGCCTTCACCAATAAGTCATCCAGTAGATACATCCCTTCCTGAGCCGAGGTCTGAATAATATTCGGCAGTTGGGCCGCGTTATTGGTTCGGATGGCGTTCCGCACGGCGCTATTGGCTAACATTACCTCGCAAATCATCTGCAGACCGGAACCGTCGACTTTCGGCACCAGTCGCTGGTTAAACACCGCCAGCAGGATATCGGCCAACTGAATCCGCACCTGCTCCTTATACCCGGCCGGAAAGATATCAATAATCCGGTCAATAGTCCCGGCGGCGTTATTGGCGTGAACGGTCGATAACACCAAATGCCCGGTTTCCGCCACCGTAATAGCCGCCGCCACGCTCTCCAGATCCCGCATCTCACCGAGCATGATAATATCCGGCGCTTCCCGTAGCGCGGCCCGTAACGCGTCGGGAAAGCTGTTCGCGTCCGTTCCCAGCTCACGCTGTTGGATAATGGACTTATCGTTCTCATACACATACTCCACCGGATCTTCAATGGTAATAATGTGCTTCTCAAAGGTCCGATTGATGTACTGCAGCATTGAGGCCAGCGAAGTTGATTTTCCGGAGCCGGTAGGACCGACCATCAGGATCAGGCCGTTGTCATTTTCCAGTAAATCTTTCGTAATACCGGGCAAGCCGAGCGAGTCGATATCGGGAACGGTCGCCTGGACATACCGCATCACGACGCTCAGATGGCCCCGCTGGTAAAAGATATTAACCCGAAACCGGTCTTTTCCTCGTTCGTACGCCAAGTCAACCTGGCGGTTTTCTTCCAGATCCTTGCTTTTCGATTTGGGAAGGATCGCTTCCACCACCGTTTTAATATCGCCGTCATCCAGGACGGCAAACTGATCCAGTTGAACCAGTTTCGCCTCCACTTTTAAAGCCGGCCGGCAGCCGGATACCAATAGAATATCGGCGGCCTTGCGCCGAACCGCTTCATCAACGACTGTCGGCAAGGAGAAGGTTTTCATACTCCTATTATATGAACTTTTTGCTATACTGAACAGAGAATAATAACCGTGGATATGCGAAGAAGCGCCTCAGAGTCAGTTTCCTTGTGGTTAATCTCCCTTTTTTCCGCCGTCGGCTTGGCAACCGCCTTTGATCTGGTGCTGCGCACGATTGCCGATAAAACCGATTCGCACGCTTTTGACTCATGCGCTATTAACTCGGTAATTAACTGCGCCACTACCGCCCACAGTCGGTACGCCTATTTCTGGGGAGTGCCGGTAGCGCTGTACGGTCTGCTCTTTTTTGAAGCGGCGTTAGTCATCGGTATCGTTCTGCTCTGCGGATATCGGTGCTCTCGATGGCAACTCTGGGGGATTAGCCTACTGACTGTCGCCGGCGTCCTGTTCTCCTATCGACTGCTATTCTACAGTTATTTCGGCATCGGAGCTCTCTGTCCGTACTGCCTGGTAATGGATTTCTCTATTACGGTTGTACTGATCGCCTGGTTCGTGTATATAAAGAAGGCGTACCCTCGTGTCCCCCAAGCCCAGCCCACGCCCAAATAGCTCAGCTGGTTAGAGCGCTGCATTCACATTGCAGAGGTCACTGGTTCAAATCCAGTTTTGGGCACCAAGAGAAAAGGAAGTATTAAACTACTTCCTTTTCTCTTGTAGGTCGAGGAAAAACTGGAATCGGACGTCGGAAGGGTCGGGATATAAATCATCCAGGGGATGATTTATTTACCATGTGCAAGCTTGCTCTTCCACCGAAGGTGGAAATTGTAATGCGGGGAGGGTTTCCGTGGAGGAGGCAGCGAGAAGACTGGGGATTAAAGTCGTATAAGGTATAGCTTATATCATCTCTTTTTGATAACACCCTTCACAGTAAACCTTTTCCGGACGTTCAGGCGAGTAGGTTGTCTCAAATTCGTTCTTGCAACGTCCTGGGTGCCCATGTTCCGATTCTTCGCACATACACTGGCGGTGATAGAGACGCATTTGGTTTAGTTTCGCTAAGCGATCCAAATGACGCTGATCGGCATGGCGCCGGGGAATCTGAATTTTATGGCGGATATAATACTCTAATTCCCGGGGCAGTATCCGAAACGGTTTGCCGGAAATCTCACATTGCAAAATCCCAGCCAAGCATTGGGCGATCTCCTCATTAGCCCTTGCGCTAATCGCCGGGTCATATTCCTCAATGTCTTTCGGTTCATAATAAGCACCGTTAAAAGTTACCGATTGATCATTATTCTGCCAGGTAGCGCCAATTGC
>JAGWZN010000012.1 GCA_018968785.1 Patescibacteria group bacterium | reverse complement strand
TATCGGTTAAGCTGGCCAGACACGCTTCGTTTTACTTCGCTATCTCCCTAGTTAGTGCCGACCCGTACTTTGACAATATGGCTATTTTCGTGCAGGTGGGTCAGAGGAATTTCCTTTACCAGAGCTTATGTGGTACGATGATATCAAATGATTGCGACAAATCTTTTTTTGTGATTAATTCTTCATTCCATGCCTACCGATTCCGCTAAAAAGTCCGCTAACTCTTATAACGCCCAACAGATCACCGTTTTGGAAGGACTGGAGCCGGTTCGGAAACGACCGGGTATGTATATCGGCGGTACCGGGCCGGAAGGGCTGCACCATCTGGTATGGGAGATACTGGATAATTCGATTGACGAAACGATGGCCGGTTACTGTGACCGGATCCGAGTCATAATGAACGCGGACGGATCGGTTACCGTGGAAGATAATGGCCGTGGCATTCCGGTAGATACGGTGGCTAAGACCGGTAAATCAGCGCTGGAAACGGTCTTAACCGTTTTGCATGCCGGCGGTAAGTTCGGAGGAGGAGGATATAAGGTTTCCGGCGGTCTACACGGTGTTGGCGCGTCAGTAGTCAACGCGCTTTCAGTCTGGGTGAAGGCGGAGGTAAAAATAGATGGCCGGTACTACGTTCTTTCTTTCGATCATGGCGTGGCAGAGGGTCAGCTCAAGCCGTCGGAGAATCCGAAGGCCGATGAATGGCAGCAAGTGACCGGAAACGGTACCCGAATTACTTTCATGCCAGACAGCAGCATCTTCCCGTCTATTGAGTTCAGCCACAAGACCATACTGGACCATATGCGCAATTCGGCGTACCTGACCAAGGGTGTTACCTTTGTGCTCTCTGATTACCGCGAGCAGGTGCCGGACGCGCTACTTGGCGATTTAAAAACCTACACGTTTTACTTTGAAGGCGGTATCTCTTCCTATGTGCGTCATCTGAACAAGTCGCATGAAACGATTACCGATCCCCTGTTTTACGTTGATAAGCAGATCGGTGATTTGCGGGTAGAAGTAGCGATGGGATACGCCGATGACTTTAATGAGCGAGTTTACACCTTCGCGAATAATGTGGTGACTCCTGAGGGTGGAACCCATCTGGCCGGTTTCCGGATGGCGCTAACCCGGCAGATCAATTCCTACGGCAAATCTTCCGGTTTGTTAAAAGACGCGGATGGCGCGCTGACTGGAGACGATGTCCGTGAAGGGCTCACGGCGGTTGTATCGGTTAAGCTGCCCGATCCACAGTTCGAGGGCCAGACCAAGGGCAAGTTGGGGAATCCGGAAATGCGCTCGGCGGTCGATTCGGTTGTGAGTGAGGGGTTAGAGTACTATTTTAACGAAAACCCGGCTTGCGCCAAAAAAATTATTGAAAAATCAGTACTATCCCTCCGAGCGCGGTTGGCGGCTCGAGCGGCCCGGGAAACGGTGATCCGCAAAGGCGCTTTGGAAGGGATGACCTTACCTGGAAAATTAGCTGACTGCTCGGAGAAAGATCCGGCCAAATCGGAGCTGTTCATCGTCGAGGGCGATAGTGCAGGCGGTTCAGCAAAAGAGGGCCGTGACCGCCGTACTCAAGCTATCCTGCCGTTGCGCGGTAAGATTTTAAACGTGGAACGAGCCAGGTTGGACCGGATGCTGTCGTCGGAAGGAATTAAAAACCTCATCGTGGCGGCTGGTGTGGGAGTGGGTGACCAGGTCGATTACTCTAAGCTACGCTATCACCGTGTCATCATAATGACGGACGCGGACGTTGATGGAGCTCATATCTGTACCCTGTTATTAACCCTTTTCTACCGTCATTTTCCCGACATTATCAGTAAAGGCCATCTATATATCGCCCAGCCGCCGCTCTACGGGGTAGTAAAAGGAAAGGAAAAGTATTGGGCGCTTTCCGATAGGGAGCTGGACGCGCTCCTGAACAAGCTGGAAAAAGAAGCAGACGAGAAAAAAAAGAAGGGCGAAGCTGATGAAGGCGAAGCGGAGAATACGGAGAGTAATGAGCTTACCACAACCGAACTTACCTCCGACTTGCCAATAGAGGAAAACCGTTTGAAACGGCTGAAAGTCCAGGTGCAGCGCTTTAAAGGACTGGGTGAAATGAATGCCGAACAACTGTGGGAAACCACTATGAATCCTGAGCACCGGGTGCTGCGGCAGGTAACCATTGAGGATGCCGAGAAAGCGGATGAAGTGTTTTCAATGTTAATGGGTGAAGAGGTACCGCCGCGTAAACGGTTTATTCAAACTCATGCTAAGACCGCGACCCTAGACATATAACGACTGCATATGCCTGATGAAGATCCTAATATTGATCCGATTGAACCGTCCGGACTGGATAGCGAAACGCAGTCCGAGCAGTTAACGGTGCAAACTGTGAAAGAGCCGATACATGTACCGGGGGTCGGTTTGGTGCAGCCGCGTGATATCGTGGCCGAAATGCAGAAGTCCTATCTTGATTACGCCATGTCAGTCATTGTGGCCCGGGCGTTGCCGGATGTGAGGGACGGGCTGAAGCCGATCCACCGGCGCATTCTTTTTGCCAGTAATGAACTTGGCTTACGTTCCACTGTCAAACATAAGAAATCGGCCACTATTGTCGGTCAGGTGATGGCGGCTTACCATCCGCACGGCGATGTAGCCATTTACGACTCGCTGGCTCGCATGGCTCAGTGGTTTTCCATGGGTCATACGCTGATCGATGGCCAAGGTAACTTTGGTTCCATGGACGGTGACGCGCCGGCGGCTATGCGGTACACCGAAGCCAGACTGGCTAAAATTTCCGACGAACTGCTGGCCGATATCGATAAAGAAACGGTTGATTTCACCCCAACCTTTGATGGCACCACCCTGGAACCGATTGTGTTGCCGACCCGTGTACCAAACCTGCTCCTAAACGGTGTGATCGGTATCGCGGTTGGAATGGCCACCAATGTGCCGACCCATAATCTGGCTGAACTGTGCGATGGCGTGATAGCGCTAATCGATAAGCCCGAGATTACCGTAGAGGAGTTGATGAAGTACATTCCCGGCCCGGATTTTCCAACCGGAGCGGAAGTGTACGCCGGCACCGGTTTACGGGAAGCGTACGCGGCCGGCCGCGGTAAGTTCGTTATCCGCTCGGTAGCGGAAATTGAGGAACGGAAAAACGGTTTCCGGATTGTGGTAACCGAAATTCCCTACCAGGTGAATAAAGCGGATATGGTGGCTAAAATCGCCGATCTCGTAAAAGATAAGAAAATTGACGGCATTACCGATATTCGCGACGAAACCAGCCGGGAAGGTATCCGGATTGTAATTGAACTGCGGGCAAACAGCTACCCGAAGAAAGTATTAAACCGACTGTACGAGATGACGCCGCTACAAACGGCCTACCACGTCAACATGTTAGCACTGGTCGATACTGTCGAGCCAAGGGTGCTTTCTTTGAAAGAAGTGCTGCAAGAGTTTGTGAAGCATCGCCAAATCGTTATCCGCCGGCGCAGTGAGTTTGAGTTGCGTAAAGCAAAAGAAAGAGCGCATATTCTGGAAGGACTGCTGAAAGCGTTGGACGCCATTGATGAAGTGGTAGCCATTATCCGCTCCTCAAAGAACCGGGACGAGGCCCGCGCCCGTTTAATGAAGCGGTTTGAGTTCAGCGAAATCCAGGCAAACGCTATTTTGGATATGCGACTCTCATCTCTGGTTGGCTTGGAGCGGCAGCGGCTTCAAGATGAGTACGATGAAAAAATGAAGTACATTGCCTATCTGGAAGATCTGTTAGCGCATGAAGAGAAGATTCTGGATCTTATTCGCGCTGAAACCCGCGAGATCAAGGAAAAGTACGGACGCAAGCGCAAGACAAAGATTATTCAGAGCGATATTACCGGTTTTACCGCTGAGGACCTGATTCCAAATGAAGAGGTGGTAATCTCTCTAACCAAAACCAACTACATTAAGCGGGTGCAGCGTGATACATACCGCAGCCAGGGGCGTGGCGGTAAGGGCGTAGTCGGCATGTCAACCAAAGAAGAAGATGAGGTGGCATACCTGTTATCCGCCATGACGCACGACAGTATCTACTTCTTTACGGATCAAGGAAAACTGTATAAGACCCAGGTATATGAAATCCCGTCCACGACCAGACAGTCAAAGGGTCAGTCGATCGTAAATGTGATTCAAATCGGGCAAGATGAGAAGGTAACCGCGGTACTGACCCTAACTAAAGAACAGGAGAAAGCGGCTGGCTTCTTCATTATGGGTACGACAGACGGAACCGTAAAGAAAACCGAGATTAGCGCTTACGCCAATGTCCGCAAGAACGGAATCATCGCTATCAAGCTGGCACCGAAAAACAGCCTGCGTTGGGTGAAGCCGTCCAATGGAAGCGACGTGGTATTAATGGTTACCGCGAAAGCCCAGGCAATCCTATACAAAGAAAGCGATGTGCGACCGACAGGAAGAAGTGCTGCCGGAGTACGTGGCATGAAGTTACGACCCGAGGATAGAGTGGTCGCGATGGACGTTCTTACGGAAAAAGATCTGAAGACCGCTACTATTCTGGTGGTGTTTGAAAACGGCTTTGGCAAACGGACGCCGCTCAGTCATTTTGATATCCAGAACCGGGGCGGTATGGGCATTAAAGCGGCCGCGGTGACCCCCCGGGTTGGTACGGTTGTTTTTGCCGAAGTGGTAGCCGACACAAGTGGAGAATTGATGCTGATTTCGGGTCGGGGCACCATTATCAAGACCAGTATGCAGTCAGTGAAGCAGCTTGGGCGGGTGACCCAGGGTGTGACCTTAATGCGACTGGAGTCCGGTGATCGGGTTGTATCCGCCGCTGTCCTGAGCGAGAAAACGGAAGACGAGGAAGGGTAGCCGCTGTCTTTTATCTGATAGTTGTGTTATAACGGAGAGTAATGGCCGATTCCAAAACAATTACTTTACCATCGATCCTGACAGTCAAACAGCTGGCGGATAGCCTTGAGCAGCCGGTGACCGCTATTATTGCTAAACTGATGGGGTTTGGGGTGTTGGCAACGATCAACGAAGATATCGACTTTGATACCGCCGCGATTGTGGCGGATGATTTTGGTGTGGCTGTGGAAAAAGAAAAAGCGGAGCAGCAAACAATCGATCTCTCTGTCGCAGCCGATGAGTCACAGCTGGAAAACCGACCGCCAATTGTCACTATTATGGGACACGTCGATCATGGCAAGACCACTCTGTTGGATACGATTCGTAAGACCAATGTAGCGGCTGGCGAAGCGGGCGGCATCACCCAGCATATCAGCTCGTATCAGATTGAGATTACTCCGCGTGGCGGCGGTGAGAAGCGGCTTATCACATTCCTGGACACTCCCGGTCACTCGGCCTTTGAAGCAATGCGCCGACACGGCGCCCGGATTACCGATCTGGTTGTGCTGGTTGTAGCGGCAGACGATGGAGTGAAGCCGCAAACGGTTGAGGCAATCAACCATGCCAAGCAGATGAAAGTACCGGTAATGGTAGCGATTAATAAGATCGATAAACCGACCGCTGATATTGAGCGGGTGAAGGCGGAACTATCCGAGCACGGCCTGGTTCCGGAAGACTGGGGCGGGAAAACAGTGGTGACCCCGGTTTCCGCGCTGGAAAATAAGGGAATCGATGATTTACTCGAGGTTATTCTCCTTTCGACTGATCTACGCGATCTGAAAGCTAATCCCCATGTTCCGGCTGTAGGAGTGGTTATCGAGTCACATCTTGAGCCGGGCATCGGATCGGTGGCGACCGTCCTGGTCCAGAACGGCCTGTTAAAAATAGGCGATTATGTAGCAATTGGTGATGTAACTGGCAAGGTTAGAGCCTTAACGGATCACCGGGGCAAACGGGTACACCAAGCTACTCCGTCAACACCAGTTGAGGTGAGTGGTTTGAGCGGCGTGCCACAGTTCGGTGAACAGTTGGTGGTATTTGGAAGTGAAAAAGAAGCGCGGGAATCAGCCCGACAGTATAGTCGTTCCCATAGCGCTAAGCGCGCTCACTCTGCCTTGAGCGCCTCCGCCCACCAAGCGACACAGAAGGAAGGAGAGCGTAATATTCTGCACGTAGTAGTGAAGGCGGATACGAAAGGGTCGCTCGAAGCAATTGCCGATACCCTCCAGACCATGCAGAACGAAGATGTGGAGGTCCGGATGGTAGGCGAGGGTGTGGGTGATATCTCTGAAAATGACATTAACCTTGCCCATACCTCAAAAGCCTTAGTCATTGGCTTTCAGGTACGGTTGCCGGCAGCTGTAAAATCGCTGGCTGACCGGGAACATGTCGCCGTTTCCCTTTTCTCTGTTGTTTACGAACTGTTTGACGCTATCCGCTCTGTTTTGGCTGATCTGATGCCAATGGTTACGGTTGAACGACAGATCGGGCAGATTACTATTCTGGCCCGGTTCCGCGATAACCGGAAGAACGTGATTATCGGCGGCCGGGTGGAAGAAGGAGTGGCCGAGCGCGATCGATTGTTCAGAGTGACGCGCGGAGCGGAGGTTATAGCTGAAGGAAAGGCGGTGACGGTGCGTCGGGGCCGGGACGAGACCCGCTCTGTATCCGCCGGCTCTGAATGCGGACTGGAACTGCAGATCACTCAAGGGGACAGGGCGGCGATTCAGGAAAAAGACAGTATTATCCTGTACGTTCAAGAACAAGAGCAGAAGCCGTTAGGCTTGTAGCGCCATGTTTATCGATGAGAAAGAGCTGCGGATCCAGGCCGGGAAAGGCGGTGACGGCGCCGTACTATTCCGCCGGGAAATTTATGTGCCTCGCGGTGGTCCCGACGGTGGTGATGGCGGCAATGGCGGCAGTGTGTATCTCGTGGCGGAAGAGAATCTCCATACCCTTTCCCATCTGGCCAACCTGGAAAAGATTAACGCGGAAGACGGAAAAAAAGGCGGCCATCGGCGCTCGACCGGTAAATCGGGTGAAGATCAACGTATCGCGGTGCCACCGGGCACGGTATTGGAAATAGAAGAGAACGGTGCCTGGAATACCGTCACCGAGCTGACAGAAGTGGGGCAGGAGTACCTGATTGCCAAGGGAGGAAGCGGCGGTTGGGGAAACTGGCGGTTTCGCTCGTCGGTTCAGCAGGCGCCGGATCGAGCCAATCCCGGGCTGCCTGGCGAAAGCAAGACGATTAAATTAGTGCTTAAGTTAATCGCTGATGTCGGTCTGGTTGGCTTACCCAATGCCGGTAAGTCCACGTTACTGGCCGCTGTAACCGCCGCCCGCCCCAAGATTGCGAACTATCCGTTTACTACTCTTGAGCCGCAACTTGGCGTTGCTCAGCTGAAAGGTGGACGACCGCCAATCGTGATTGCCGATCTGCCGGGGCTGATTGGGGGAGCGAGCCAAGGAAAAGGTTTAGGAACTGCCTTTCTCAAACATATTGAACGGACTAAATCAATAATCCACTGCTTGGATAGTTCGGCTGAGCCGGACGAGCTAAAGCGGCAGTACCGGTTAATCCGGAAAGAGCTAGCCAGTTGGAGCCCCGAACTGGCAGAAAAACCGGAACGCGTTGCTCTAACCAAAACCGATATGATTACACATGAAGAGGCGGAGCAAAAGAAAAAGGTTTTGGAACAGCTTACCCGGCGTCCTGTATTTCTTGTTTCTGCCTTGACCCGTCAGGGGCTAGACGCGCTGCTTGGGTAAGGGTGCTGGTCACCTTGACAGTCAGGTTCCGATCAGGTATTATTACCATAATATTTTATATTGTTCTCTCCTCTCCAACAGGTCCATACAGGTACGAGAACGGAGTTTTTTGTATAAGTAACTGTTAGGAGAGCGTATGGCGGTACAGACAGCGCGACGTGTATTTGGGCGCGAGACAACCGGATTTGCATTGCCGAATCTAATCGAGCTGCAGATCAATTCCTATAACTGGTTCCTGAGCGAAGGAATCCGGGAGTTGCTGGACGAGCTCAATCCTATAGAAGATTTCACCGGCAAGAACTTGGTTTTGGAGTTTAAAACGTTCTCATTTGAAGATCCGAAATTAAGCGCGCAGGAAGCCCGCGATAAAAAACTAACCTATAAGGCGCTCCTAAAAGTCCGAGCGGTACTGACTAACCGGGTAACCGGGGAAATCAAAGAGAACGATGTCTATCTCGGAGAGTTTCCGATGATGACTAAAAACGGTACCTTCATCATTAACGGTATTGAGCGGGTGGTCGTATCCCAAATTGTCCGTTCTTACGGCGTGCTTTTTACAGCTGAACCCGGCGCGGACAGTCTATTATTTGGCGCCAAGCTCATCCCTTCCCGCGGCGCCTGGCTCGAGTTCGAAACCAGCAGCCGGGATGTTCTGTCGGTTAAGATTGACCGCAAACGCCGGATTCCGGTTACCACCTTATTGCGTAGCCTCGGGTACAGCGATACCGAAGCGATCCGCCGACTATTTACCGATGTCGATACCAACCCCGATCATCCGTACATCGAATCCACCCTAGAAAAAGATCCGGCATCTAATATGGTGGAAGGGTTCGTCGAAGTGTATAAGCGGATCCGGCCAGGCGATTTGGCCACACCGGAGAACGCTCAAGCCTTTTTAGAAGCTATTTTCTTCAGCCCCAAGCGGTATGATCTGGGTAAGGTTGGCAGATATAAGTTGAATCGCCGTCTGAAGCTGGAGGTAGAAAACACCCCGGAAAACCGCGTACTGAGACCGCAGGATATTGTGGAAATTATCAAGGAAATTATCACCTTAAATAATACTAAAAACGCGCAGCCGGATGATATCGACGATCTACAGAATCGACGGGTTCGGGCGGTCGGTGAGTTGGTCCAAAGCCGGGTTCGGGTCGGCATGCTTCGTCTGGAGCGTATTATTCGTGACCGGATGAGTGTAACTGACCTGGAGACGGTTACGCCCTCTCAACTGGTGAACGCCCGACCGGTTGCAGCTGCGCTTCAGGAGTTCTTCCTTTCCTCCCAACTTTCCCAGTTTATGAATCAGACCAATCCGATCGCCGAGCTGGAGCATAAGCGGTGTCTGACGGCGACCGGCCAAGGCGGTCTTTCCCGCGAGCGTGCCGGCTTTGAAGTCCGGGACGTTCATCCTTCCCATTACGGTCGGATGTGCCCGATTGAAACACCGGAAGGTCCGAATATCGGTCTGGTGCAGTATCTGGCCGCCTACGCTAAGATAAATGAATACGGCTTTCTTGAAACTCCCTATCGCAAAATTATAAAAGAGGCGGGTAAACCGCCGGTCGTTACTGACGAGGTAGTGTATCTCGACGCGGCTCAAGAAGAGAAAAATATTATCGCTCCCGCTTCCGTTGCCATTGACGCGGATCGGCATTTTATTGAGAAACGAACGGCAGTGCGTAAGTTCGGCCATCCGGATATCGAACAGATTGAAAAGATTGACTATGTCGATGTCTCGCCTCAGCAGACCTTTTCCATCACTACGAACCTCATTCCCGGGCTGGAACAGGATGATGCCGCTCGGGCCTCCATGGGCTCCAATATGCAGCGTCAAGCGGTTCCGACAATCAGGCCGGATTCTCCGGTGGTCGGTACCGGCATGGAGATTGATGCCGCCCGCGATTCGGGGCAGGTGATTACCTCCGGAGTAGAGGGAACGGTTGTCTCGGTCTCCGCCGATACGGTGGTTGTAAAAGATAAGAAGGACGTGTTGCATGAGTCCCAACTGGAGAAGTTTGTTCGCTCAAACCAAGGCACCCTGATCAGTCAGCGTCCGGCTGTCAATGTAGGCGATACGGTTAAGAAGAATACGGTCATTGCCGATTCATCCGCTACCGACCACGGTGAACTGGCGCTTGGACAGAACATCTTCGTCGCCTATATGTCATGGGAAGGGTACAACTTTGAAGACGCCATTATCATTTCCGAGCGTTTGCTGCAGGACGATCGGTACACATCCGTACACATTGAAAAGTACACCCTGGAGGTGCGGGATACCAAACTGGGTCCGGAGCAGTTGACCAGGGATATTCCCAATGTCGGCGAAGAAGCGCTCCGTAATCTGGATGAGACCGGCATCGTTCGTATCGGTGCCGAGGTTGAGTCCGGTGATATACTGGTTGGTAAGATCTCTCCCAAAGGAGAAACCGAGCTGACCGCGGAAGAGCGGCTGCTGCGGGCTGTATTCGGTGAAAAGTCCAAAGAAGTACGCGACTCTTCCATGCGTCTGCCGCACGGTGAACGGGGTAAGGTCATCGGTATTAAAATCTTCTCTAAAGAGAATGATGACGAACTGCCAACCGGCGTTTACCAATCCGTTGAGGTTACGGTTGCTCAGTTGCGCAAAATCTCTGTTGGCGATAAATTAGCCGGACGGCACGGAAACAAAGGTGTTATTTCAATTATTGTGCCGGTGGAAGACATGCCGTACATGCCGGACGGCACCCCAATCGACATGATCTTAAACCCGCTTGGCGTGGTCGGACGGATGAATCTCGGCCAGATCATGGAAACTACTTTGGGGTGGGCTGTCGGCTCCCAAGGACAGAAAGCGGCTGTTCCGATTTTCGGCGGCCTGACTGACGAGATGATGCGGCAAGAGCTGAAGAAAGCCGGGTTACCGGAAGATGGCAAAACCGTTCTCTACGATGGCAAAACCGGCAAACCGTACGACAACCGGGTGACCGTCGGTATTAACTATATGTTAAAGCTGTCTCACTTAGTTGATGATAAGATGCACGCCCGATCGGTTGGTCCGTACAGCATGATTACTCAACAGCCGCTCGGCGGTAAAGCTCAGATGGGCGGACAGCGGTTTGGTGAAATGGAGGTGTGGGCATTGGAAGCCTACGGCGCTGCTCACACCTTGCAAGAGATGCTGACGATCAAATCGGACGATACGGTTGGTCGCTCCAAGGCGTACGAATCAATCATCCGCGGCGGCACTAT
>JAGWZN010000011.1 GCA_018968785.1 Patescibacteria group bacterium | reverse complement strand
AAACCAGATTCTGGTAGAGATGGACGGATTTGATACCGATCAGGGGATCATTATCCTGGCGGCAACGAACCGCCCTGACGTCTTGGATCCGGCGCTTCTCCGTCCCGGTCGCTTCGACCGGCGGGTAGTGGTTGATCTGCCGACCCGCCAAGAGCGACTGGAGGTATTAAACGTGTACGCCACCCATAAACCGATCGCGGCCGATGTTAAGCTGGATGATATCGCCGGCCAGACTGCCGGCATGTCACCGGCTGATCTCAAGAACATTATGAATGAAGCGGCCATTCTTACCGCCCGGGCCGGCTTGAAGGAGATTACCGCCGCTATTTTGCACGAAGCAGTAGAAAAGATTCTGGTTGGACCGGAACGGCCGAGCCGGGTACTGTCCGATAAAGAGAAGAAGATTACGGCAGTACATGAAGCCGGCCACGCTATTGTGGGCCATGTTCTCCCTAATACCGACGATGTTCATAAGGTCTCCATTATCAGCCGGGGCATGGCGCTCGGCCTCACCTGGAGCCTGCCCAAAGAGGATAAGCACCTGGTCAGCCGCAGTAAATTTGAAGACGAGTTAGCCATGATGCTCGGCGGCCGGCTGGCGGAGATGATGTATTTCAATGAGCCCACCACCGGCGCCTCAAACGACCTGCAACGGGCCACCTCAACCGCCCGGCAGATGGTTACCAGCTACGGTATGAGCGAACATCTGGGATTACGCACTTTTGGCGAGCATCATGAGCAGGTGTTCCTCGGCCGCAGTATTGGCGCCGGCGAAGAGCGGGACTATTCGGAAAAGGTCGCGACCGAAATTGATGCCGAAGTCAATCGGATTATTAAACAAGCGGAAGAGAAAGCGATTTCCGTACTCACTAAGTACCGGCGCGCCCTGGATGAATTAACCAATCTCCTACTGGACAAAGAGACGGTTGGCGGCGAAGAGCTGGCCCATATTCTCCAGACCGAAACCGGAATCAGTAAATCGACTGATCCGACCACCTCCTAGCCCTAGTTTTAAGCGCGCGTCGCCCATGTTAAGCCTCCGATCCCACACTGTCCGGCAGGCATCCGCCCTGTTGGTTATTACCGCCCTGCTCAGTAACGTGCTTGGCCTGGTTCGCAACTTGATCTTTTACCGGTTTATCAACCGGGCCGATTTAGATGTTTATTACACGAGTTTTCGCGTCTCTGACTTTTTATTCAACGTCCTGATTTTCGGCGCCATTACGAGCGCCGTCATTCCGATCCTAACCGGCTTGCTGAACCGGAAAAAGAACGCTCAGGCGGCAGAGGTAACCAACCAGTTGCTCAGTTGGGCCACGGTGGTGCTTATCATCGTCATGGCTATTCTTTATTTCCTGATGCCGTTTATCATTGGTGAATTGGCGCCCCATTTCGATGCCGGCCGCCAAGCGCTTACCGTCCGTTTTAGCCGGTTGCTGCTCCTTCAGACTCTCTTTTTCTCCTGGTCATTTATCCTCGGTTCGCTACTGAACGGCTACCGGCGGTTTGCCACCTACTCCTTCGCGCCGCTGGTTTATAATCTGTCGATCATTATCGGCGGTATTATGGCTCGCCAACACGGCATTGCCGTGGTGATTTATGCCGTGGTCGCCGGTGCTTTCCTGCATTTCTTAATTCAGTATCTGGAGCTGCGCATGACCGGTTACCGGGTCCGGTTCGATCTCCGCTTTACGAACGAGCTGCGGACTATCTTACAACTGATGTGGCCGCGCGGCGCTAGCCAAGGCGCCACCCAAACACTGCTTTCGGTGTATAACAGCCTGGGATCAGGGCTGCAGAAAGGGTCAATCACCATCTTTAACGGTATTAACGATCTGCAGACTACGCCGACGGTGATTGTTGCCAACTCGCTGGCGACCGCCTGCTTCCCGGCGCTCTCCGCCCAAGCCGGCGAGCAGCAATGGACAGAAATGAACGCTCTGCTCACCAAGGCGTTCCGACTAACGCTCTTTATCCTCCTGCCGATACTGGCGTTCTCACTGATCCTGCGCGCTCAGATTATCCGGCTTTACTTTGGCATTAGCGGCGCCAGCTGGGAACTGACCATAATTGCCATCTCCACCTTTATCTGGTTTATGATTAGCACTATTCCGTCTTCGCTGGTGGTGGTACTGTCCCGGATTTTTTACGCCACCCGGGACGCCAAGACGCCCATGTATATCGCCATTGTTACCAGCGCCCTTGGAATCGCGATCAGCTACGTCGGGGTAACCGTACTGCACTTTTCCGTCGCGACCTTCGCGTTTTCGGAAATGACTATCGCGTTCTGCCAGTTCTTCGCTTACTTTTTCATCCTCTACCGCCGTAATATTTTACATCTGTCGTTCCGCTCCTTAGCCGGATACGGACTGAACTACGGTATTGGATCACTGATTCTGGCGGCGACCGCTTGGGCCACCCTCCATATCGTTGATAGTATCTATGTCAGCACCGGCTGGATCAGCACCACCCGGGTAATCGGCCTGATGATTCAAGGAGTGCTGGCCGGACTGGTTGGTATTGCCGCCTATTTCGGCTATAGTACGATCAGAAGTAAAGAGGAGCTTGGGTGGGTCAAACTGAGAGGTTCTACACTCCGCCGCTAGACCGAACACCCTACCAGAGCTGTTTTCTGGTAGCCTTCCTGGCGGTGGTGATTTTCTTAATCGGAAGCGCCGCCTTGTGGAGCTTGGCCGGTTTGGTCAAGCACCAACGGTTTCTGGAGTTTCCGATCGGCAGCTTTACCGATCTCGGCAACCAAGTCCGGCAGGCGACCGAGCAAAAAGCGAATCAAGCGGTCCATCAGGCAGCTGATACCGCCCAGCAGCAGATTAAACAGGCTGCCAATCAACAAATTACCCAACAGGAGAATCAACTGAAAGCCCAGGCAACTCAACAGATCAAACAACAGGCCGAACAACTGGCTCCCACTCTGATACCCGCGCAAAAATGAACTACCGCAACTTCGTTATTATTGCCCATGTCGACCATGGCAAGTCTACCTTGGCCGACCGAATGCTTGAGCTGACTCAAACCGTTTCCGACCGGGAGATGAAAGATCAGCTACTGGACCAGATGGATCTGGAACGGGAACGCGGCATTACCATTAAACTGCAGCCGGTGCGGATGCGGTACGGCGACTATATTTTAAACCTCATCGACACACCCGGCCACGTCGATTTTTCGTATGAGGTTTCCCGTTCGTTGGCTGCTGTCGAAGGCGCCATCTTGCTGGTTGACGCCTCTCAAGGCGTCCAAGCCCAAACCTTGTCCACCCTTTACCAGGCAATCGACCAGAATCTGGCAATTATTCCGGTGATTAATAAGATTGATTTGCCGCATGCCGAACCGGAGCGCCGGGCGCAGGAGCTGGTAAAGCTGCTCGGCTGTCCTCCTGACGATATCATCTTTGCCTCCGGTAAAACCGGCGCCGGCGTAAAAGAGATTCTGAACCGGGTAATCCAGATCGTTCCCGCTCCGGCTGGAAATCAAGATAAGCCGCTGCGCGCGCTGGTTTTTGACTGTATATTTGATGCCTACCGCGGCGTTGTCGCCTACGTCCGTATTGTCGACGGAAACTTGGACGACCAGGTCGCTATTCGGCTGATTCAGGGAAAAAAGGAGACGGAGAGCTTGGAGGTCGGCTACTTCCGTCCGGGACGGGAGCGGTCGGAATCGCTGCGGACCGGCGAGATCGGCTATATCGTCACCGGTCTGAAGGAGGTGAGCGATATCGGCATCGGCGACACGGTGACTGTAGCCGGTAAGCTGCATCCGGAGCCGCTGCCGGGCTACCGGGTCGTCACACCGATGGTGTTCGCTTCGTTGTACGCCATCGATAGCGATCAGTATCCGGCGCTGCGGGACGCCATTGGCAAGTTAAAGTTGAATGACGCCTCCCTCCAGTACGTTCCCGAACATTCGCCGGCGCTCGGATTTGGCTTCCGTTGCGGTTTCCTGGGAATGTTACACTTGGAGATTGTTATTGAGCGGCTGCAGCGGGAGTACGGCATTGAAGTAATTGCCACCGTTCCTTCCGTGGCTTACCAGATTACCACGACCGACGGACAGGCGGTGGAGGTACAGAACCCAGCCGAGCTGCCGGATATTACGCGGATCACCGGAATGTCCGAACCGTGGGTCAAGCTGGAAGTGGTAACGCCGCAATCCTATCTGGGAGCGATCATGGATTTGAGCGTTGGTCACCGCGGCGCGTATCAGCACACTCAATTTCTCGATGAGGATCGGGTACTGCTCAGCTTTGAAATTCCACTCTCCGAGATTGTGGTGAGCTACTATGACGAGCTAAAAAGTATCAGCTCCGGCTATGCTTCCATGAGTTACGACCTGATCGGATACCGGTCGGCTGATCTGGTTAAGATTGATATCCTCGTGGCCGGCAATCCGGTGGACGCTCTCTCCACAATCGTGCCGCGAACCGCTTCCGTCAGCATCGGACGGACTATGGTTGAGAAGCTCAAAGAGCTGATTCCCAAACACAATTTTGAAGTTGCGATTCAAGCGGCCATTGGCGGCAAGGTGATCGCCCGGGAAACTATCTCGGCCTTCCGGAAAGATGTAACGGCCAAGCTGTACGGCGGCGACGTAACCCGCAAAAATAAGCTATTAGAGAAGCAGAAAAAAGGAAAAAAGAAGATGAAACGGTTTGGGAACGTTGATATTCCCAGTAATGTGTTTATTGATTTAATGAAACGGTAATTACCGCTTTACCGGTAAATGGATGGTAAACGTCGAGCCATGCTGCAGCCGGCTTTTCACTGACACGGTTCCCCCTAACTCCTCTATGACATGCTTCACCAGTACCAGCCCCAGTCCGGTTCCCTCATGGGCATGATCGCGCGCCGCCTCGCTCCGGAAAAACTCAGTAAAAAGCTTTAATTGGTCCGCCTCGCCAATACCGATCCCCTGGTCGGTCACCGAGATACCGATCCGACCATCCTTCTCCCGCTCCGCCGTCACGGTAACCCGTCCGCCTGGATAGGAGTACTTAATCGCGTTCTCAATCAGGTTGTACAGCGCCTGACGCAGATAGGTTTCTTCGGCGGGAATAAACGGCAACTGCTCGATCGGCCCTTTTTCCACCTGTACTTTCGCTCCGTGGGCCAGCTCGACGCCCTGCTCGACCGTTTCGTCGATAATCCGGTTGAGATCGACTGATACCAGATTGGCCAACCGCCCGCGCTGATTGACCAGCCGAAAAATATGCAGCATATCGGTGATCAGATGGCTCATGGTATTAGTCTGGGTCAGCGCCTTCACCACCAGCGTCCGTTCCTTGGTTGCTAACTCCGGCGACTCCAGCAATGACTGCAAGCACCACTGGACAATTGCCAACGGCGACTTTAGCTGATGGGAAGCCGCCAGAAAGAACTCGGTTTGCGCTTCGGCGGAATCCGCCCCAGTAACCGATTTTGGACCGACTTTCGGATCAATAGGCATTGTTGTAGATAATATCCTTAATCTGATCACACACCCGATACGGATCATCCGACTGCCAAACGTTGCGACCGACTGCCACACCGGACAGTCCGGCCCGCATGATATCGCGCGCCTCATCGGCATACTCTTCCGGACTCACTTTATTACCACCGGAAATCACTACCTTGGTTTTGCCGGCACAGAGCCCCATCCAGCGCAGCGCGCCAACGTCGCCGGGATTATACACTTTGACGATATCGGCACCCAGTTCCATGCCAACCCGGGCGGCGTAGGCGGTCATTTGGGGAGTCATCGGATCGCTAATCTCGGGACCGCGCGGATAAACCCAGGCAATTGCCGGCACTCCGGCTTCATGCGCCTCCCGGACGATCTTTCCGAACTGGGTGAACATTTCCGGCTCATGCAGGCTGCCCAAGTGAATGGTGTACCCAACCGCGGCCGCTCCCAGAGCGATCGCTTCTCCCACCTCACAGTTCATCGGGCCCCAGGAGTCCGGTTTATTAAACCGGCTGTGGCCGTTCAGTTTCAGTATCAAAGGAATCTGGGATCGGTATTCCGGATAGTACTTTTCAGTGATTCCTTTCCCGAAAATCACAGCATTTAATCCAGATTTAATAGCGATGTCAAAAATATAGGATGGGTCAATGTTTCGTTCATTAAAATCTTCCGGACCGTGTTCCATCCCTTGGTCACACGCCAGAAAAATCATCTTGCCGTTGGTGGTTAAATGGGAAATATCAATCACCGCCTCCTCCTTTTTATTAACTAATTATGAGATAAGTATGAACGCACTCTACTATCCGAACAGCCAGGCAGCCAAACCGGCAGCCGCGCCACCGCCCAGAAATGGCATTAGCAGATAGGAAAGATGGTACGCCCCCAAACCTAGCGCTACCGCCGGATTGAGGATACCGCCGCTAGTCGAGAGAGCGATACTGATACCGAGCGTCAAGGCACCGCCAATGACCAGTCCGGAAGCGGCCGGCACTACTTTGCTCCATACCACGGCGCTCACCGCCAGCACCAGGATAAAGGCTCCGACAAACTCAGCAAGCATGGCACCGGAACCGGCGGCAATCGGCGGCTCGATCCCACCGCCCAACAGCAGTTTCGCCAGGCCGTATCCCAGATAAGCGCCAATAATCTGACCGATGACATTAGTCGCTAACTGCTTAAAACTGACCTTGCGAGCCAGAAACAGCCCGCAGGTAACCGCCGGGTTAAAATGGCCGCCGCTCACCCCGCCAAAGATATAGACCATCAGCCCGAGTACCAGTCCGATTACCGCCGGCAAAAATACCGCTTGGTAGTCCGGCGACGCCGATATTCCCACGCTTACCGTTACAATAGTCAAGGTCAGGAAGAGCGTCCCGACCGCTTCCGCCGCTAACGGCTTTAATACTTGGTTATATCCGTTCATATGTAGGTCGGGTTTGCCGCTTTGCACGCTCCACGGCAACACCCTTACGAGTTAGATTTATGTGCAGGTATCAGAATAGTCGGCTTTTTCCACAGCAGATACAACTCGATAACCGCCACAAGCACAAAGATTAATCCGGAGTCGATTCGATACTGGCCGGATAGGCCGACGGTATCCAGAAGTAGCAGTTTGACCGTGCCGGCCAAAAAAATCACCACGCCGGCAATCTGCAGCAGCGGCACCTCCTGACGACTGCCCCACCAGGCGGCAATGATCGACACCAACAGGAATAGCACTGTATCGGTCGGCGCCGTGAAAGTCTGGAATATCAAGCCCAATATCAGACAGAAGGAGGCCAGATACAACGCCTGCACCAACGTAAACCGGTATTGCCGCTCCGGACCTTTGGTGGAGAGATCGCGGTACCAGTGAGCCAGCACCGGCAGATAAATGGCGAACACCCCGCCCAGCCATGGCCGCGAAATAGTCGCTTCCACATCCGTAACCGGTAGGGGAACAAAGATATACACCAAATAATAGAGTATCGCCGAGCCGAGCATGAACAAGCCGATAATCCGCAAAGAGTAGCTATCCAATATAAAACCGAGAACGGAAAGCACTACCGCGATCATAAACCAGAACATTATAATCACAGAGTTGCTATAGATTAGGAGGCTGGCCAAACCGGCTCCGATTGCCACCGCCACCAGAAAGTATTTGGCGTAGGAGAACCGACCAAACCGGCACCAGGAGAAGAATGCTGCCACCGCCGAGCCGAGTATGTAGAACCCGCCGAGAATCAGCGCTTGGTCGCTGTTCAGATATGGAGAACTGGAAACAATGGCGAGAGTAAACAGCACCGCGTTTACCACCAACACACCGAAAACCAACCCTCGCTGCTTTGCCTCCCGGCGCAGAAAAGAAAACGGAATGGTAAAGCCAAGCGTAAAAATGACCAGTACAACCTCAGAAACCAGCCCCACCAGATCCCAGGTGGTCACCCCGGAGGCGGAAGCCAGAGAAGAAAAGGTATCAGGAGTCGGCAGCCAGATAGCCAGCAGGCTGTAGCCAATCACCTCGGAGAGTAAAAATAGCCACCATTCCCGCTTTCTCCATGAGAATACACCAATCAGACCGGTAAACAGTACCAGACAGATCAGACCGAAAAGTGAGGTGGGACTGAACGCCAGTATCAGATAGGTCACGAGAATACTGATATAGGTCAACCCTTTTTTATTGAAGGTCAGGCTGTAGGCCAGACTGGTTAAGGTTGCGAGAAGCAATCCGAACAGCTGCCAGGCCGGATCGGCGACATAGGTAATCAGCAGCCAGCCGTAAGAGAAAGCCAGGGCCGCTGAGCCAATTGCCACGCACACCCCCATAATTACCACCAGCAACCGTTCCGATTCCGTATGTTTTTGCAGCGTTCGGGCAGCCGGTTTGGCGTGCACCGCCTGAGCGTGAATCTTGCGACTGCTTCTCTCTTCCTGTAAGAGCACGCGGGTTGAATCGCTGACGCCAATCAGGCCGGAAGAACGGACAATCAGCCACATGCCCAGCACCAAACCGAGAACCGGCAACACGCCAATAGTTTGGCCGGCTTCGCCGGTTACTAAAATATCAACCGCCGATACAGTAGTCAGAAACCAGGCAATAATCCGGTTTAGGTCCCCATCTTTTAGTCGGTACCAGAGCGCCCGCCAATGGATTGGATCCATACTGCCCTCCTATCTGTTATTAGTATACCGAAGCGACAGGCAGAGTGTAAACAGGCTAATCCCAGATTTAATGAACTCATTGCAAAACACCTGTTCCTTTCTGCACAGATTAGATTCCGGCTGCAACCGATTCAGGACTCGTCACCGTATATCCGATACGCATCCTCATCCTTCACCGGTTTCGCTCGGAATCTAATCTGTTCGAAGGTAAAAGAGTTTTGCAATGAGTTCAATGAATCGTTAACAATTTTTTGAGCTCAGCCATTTTTTCCGGCTCAATGCGAGCCCGCAACACGTCAGAAGTCAGCTCCTGCATGCGAAACTGTTCTTTAGACGCCTCCGCGAGAAACCGGTCGAAATCTACTGCCAAAACAGAAATCTTCTCGCCGGCATCCAGCTGCTGCTCCCCCGCCTTTTGACAACCGTAAGCGATGTACCGATAAACCGTCCATTCGATTTTCGCGAACGGCCGCTCGGTTTTCCACAGTTTGATCTCCGCCGCCGTGTATCCGGTCTCTTCGCGCAACTCCCGCGCCGCTGCCGTTGCCGGCTGTTCATCCGGCTCAATCCGGCCGGCCGGGATACCGATTACCGGCGAATGATCCGGCTGTTCTTCTTCCACCATTAGGATAGTGCCGTCGGTTGTTACCGGGATAATCTCAACGGTATCCAACCGCTTTAACCGCTCAAAGATAGCGTAACTGCCGTCGTACAGCCGCTGCCGCCATTGGTAGACATCGAATATCTGTCCGGCAAATACTTTTTTCGCCTCTGGCGGTAATGGCTGCATTCCCATATTCTTGAACTTGTGCTAGTGGAACTTCAGTTAATCGGGCACTGGTGGGTCCACTGGGACTCGTTTATAGTTCTCTATCGAGAACCAGCCTTCCGGCAGGGTGGTGCTCTCGTCCCAGTATTCTATTTGTACCAATTTACTGCTCAACATTTAGTTGAGTAGTAAATTGGTGGGTCCACTGGGACTCGAACCCAGAACCAATGGCTTAAAAGGCCACTGCTCTACCATTGAGCTATAGACCCAAGTGAGGGGAAGTGGACAAGCTTGCTTGGACATTTATCCCGAACGCAAGGTCTTCATCGCGAAGCGATATAGACCCACGATCCATTCCGAATATACCTGAAAGCCAGCTTTCCGTCCAGCTCCAGGAGTAACAGTTCTAATTATCGTCCGTATACACGCCAAAGAAAATAATGAGAAGGGCCGGCAAACTGATAATCAGCTCCCTGTAGCGATCGATATACGGCAAAATATGAGAAGCGGCCAGCACCTGCTCATGCATCGGTTGCGGCATAAACGAAAGCATAAATACCAGCGCTACCGCCACTGAAAACAGCACGTAGAGCACTACTTCCACCACCGAATACTTCGACCGCTTGCCATTCAGCTTCAGGAAAGAAGAGAGCAAAATAGTCAGAATAATCATCACTAGCGTTTGGATCAGAAACGGCGAAGCGTTCGCTTTAATCCAGAGCGAATTAAACACCACCCGGTCACCGGCAAAGAACTGAACGATCTGATCGCTCCAGATCGTCGCCATCACATACCCGATATAAACGCTAATCAACGTCGCCAAAGCTTTATGCCGGCGGATTAACAGAGTATATGCCAACAGCAAGCCCAGAACGGTCAAGATTCCGCTATCCCAGGTGACGAACCAGGTAATTAACTTCATACCTCTAGTATGAAGTGCTACCCAAGTTTTTTCAACTCCTCGTACAGCTCTTTCTGTCGGCGGTTCAATCGTCGGGGTACAACCACCCGTAGTATAATCGTCAAATCGCCCCGCCCGCCTCGAAAAGCGTTCCCTTTCCCGCGAAAGACCATCTGGCTACCGTCTTGGGTGCCGGGTGGGATATCCATTTGGACATGTTCGTTGCCGACCCGTAAATTGATTTTATCTCCCAACACCGCCTGGGGCACGGAAATCTGCACCTCCGCTTGCACATTGGCCATGGCCGCTCCGAACATATCGGAAAAAATATCGGCAAAGCCGCCGAAACCGCCTCCGCTAAAGCCAAACCCGTCGCTAAAATCAAAGCCGCCGGAAGAATATCCACCGAAACCGCTGCCTGGTCCGCCGGCTTGCGCTCCGGCTTTGCCAAACATATCGTACTGGCGACGCTTCTCCTTATCAGAAAGAACCTGGTACGATTCGTTTACTTTTTTGAACGCCTCAGCATCGCCACCCTTATCGGGATGCAGTTCATGCGCCTTCTTGCGAAACGCCCTTTTAATCTCATCTTCCGAGGCGTTTTTGGCAACTCCGAGTACGGCGTAATAATCCTGATCGGCCATTCATTTATTGCTTCTCTTGCGTGTCCTCTTCGGATCCGGCCGGCGGTTCCTCGGAGGTCTG
>JAGWZN010000164.1 GCA_018968785.1 Patescibacteria group bacterium | reverse complement strand
CCGATTCACGATCCGGTGGGTGCCTGGGTGACTGCCGATGCCACCTCAGTCCATCTGGTCAACCGGCAGATGGTAGCTTGGCAGCGGTGTTATTTGGAGCTGGATTCCGCCCAGTTTAAGGATAGCTACTCCTACTACACGGCGGTTGTGCGGGTGGGCGATAGCGTGAATATACCCATCCTGGACTTTACTTCCGCTTCCCATCAGAATCCAACCGCCGAGAGCGCCCGGGCGGAAGACCTGACCGTTTCCTGTCAGTATGTGGCCGGGAAAGACGGTTGGAACGTTTATAAGCCTCTGAATATCGCCTTATAGAACGAGGGCTAACGTGCTATGCTGGTGGCATGGTTGAACCGTACGAGCTGCGAGGGCTGGCGTATCATCCCTATGATCCGGAACTGCCGGCGGTTTTTTCGCGCGCGCATAATCTGTTAATGGCCAGCCGGCCGGTGCCGTGGCAAGCGGTTGAGCATATTGGTAGCACGGCGGTTCCAAACCTGGACGGCAAGAATATCCTCAATATCTTGGTGGCGGCGGAGCCAGGTCGGCTGAGTGAAGCGGTCGCGGCCTTGGAACGGCTGGGATTTACCGAACATCCATATAAAAACGAACCGCCGGAGCGGCCGTTGCGGGTGGCGGGGCTGCGGCATCAAAACCGCCTGTATGACCTGCATTTACATCTGACCGAAGCCGGCTCGCCGGATCATCAAAACGCTCTTTTTTTCCGCGATTACCTGCGCGCCCATCCGGAGGCGCGGGAAGAGTACGCGGCAATCAAGCGGAACGCCGTCCGATCCGGTCTGGACGGATTGGCGTATAACAAGGCCAAGGAGCCGTTTATTAGAAAAACACTGTCTACTTCTGGGAGAGCAGGGTCGGCTGGCTGAGCAGCTCCACAATCCGATCTGATGGCAGCGGCTCGCTGTAGAGAAATCCTTGCACGCCGTCACAGTTCAGACCGGCTAGGCAAGCCAGTTGGTGCCGGTTTTCCACCCCTTCCGCCACCACCTGTAAATTTAGATTATGGGCCATGGTGATAATCGCTTCCAGAATAGCCCGATCCTGATCCTGGCCGCACTCCTGCACAAACGAGCGGTCGACCTTCAGGATATCAACCGGCAACCGCTTCAGATAGTTCAGTGAGGAGTGGCCGGAGCCGAAATCATCAATCGAAACGGTAATACCGGCCTTCTTAATCTCCTTCAATCGTTCTACCGTCACGTCGATATTGCGCATGGCGAATGTCTCGGTAATCTCCAATTGTAAGTATTGCGCCTCCAAGCCAGTCTCCTGCAGCACCTTTTTGATTCGATCAGCCAGATTGGCTTGGGCGAACTGGCGATTGGAAATGTTAACTGAGATGCGGATTGGCGGCAGACCGCCCTTCTGCCATTTCCGGCTCTCCCGGCAAGCTGTCTTTAGCACCCATTCGTTGAGAGCGATAATCAGGCCGCGCTCCTCAGCCAGCGGGATAAAATCATTGGGATTAATAATGCCGAGATTTGGGTGGTTCCAGCGGACCAAAGCCTCCAGACTGATAATTTGATCGGTGCCCATCTGATAGATCGGCTGATAGTACAGCACGAACTCGCCCCGATCCAGCGCCTGGCCAAGATCGCTCTCCAAGGTTAGCCGTTCCAGCGACTGATAATTAGATTCGGCGTTGTACAGCTTCCAGATGTTTCGACCTTCGTTTTTAGCTTGGTAGAGCGCGGTATCGGCGTTTTTTAACAGTGTCTGCACATCCGTGCCATCGTTCGGATAAAGGGCAACGCCGATACTGGTTTGAATGGCGACCGGATGGCTATCCATGAGGAAAATCGGATGGAGTTTTTTGAAGATCTGGCGGGTAATTTTCTGGATGTCCGCCTCGCTTTTGATCCGCGGGGTCAGAATTGTAAACTCATCGCCTCCCAGCCGGGCAACCGTATCGCCCTTCCGTACCGATTTGCTGAGCCGGACGGCCACTTCTTGCAACAGCTGGTCACCGATAGCGTGGCCGAGGGTGTCATTAATATTTTTAAAGTGATCCAGATCGAGGAACATCACTCCTAACATCTCTTTGCTCCGTTCGGCCGTGCTGATCGCCTG
>JAGWZN010000163.1 GCA_018968785.1 Patescibacteria group bacterium | reverse complement strand
TAAGTTAAAACAAAAACTTACGATACAGCGAACAAAAAATTCGTATGGATATCGCTCTCAACTTAGAGAGCGGTCAGTCACAAAGCCAAGCACATAGGTAAGCGCTAAGAAATCATATCTAATGAGCGCATTTACCCGCTTGGCTCTATGTTTTTAGTAGCCCAGAGCTTTATAATGATAAGAATGTCGTTTGGCGGGCGTAAAATAACGATCAGCTCTACCACTTGGTTGGTCAGTCTGTTCTTGATACTGGGGATCGCGCTTTTTACTAACCCTACTGCCAGCGTCGGATTTATTGTAGTCTTCTTAATTTTGCTATTAATCTTTTTATCCAGCACTGGCTTTATCCTAGCCAACATAACCGGTGATAGAGAGAGCGGATACAGATCAAAAATAATAATATCTTCAATTGCTGTAGTTCTTATTATTATGCTCCGGAGCACTCAATCTCTTGGTGCTATGGATTGGGTAATTCTCGTCTTAACAATCGCCGGGTCCTTTTTCTACTTTAATAAAAGGAACGAATAAGGGTTCACCAAGCTTCCGGCTAAAGTATAATAACTAAAGTATGAATCCCAATAGGTCAGAGACGCCCAGTACACCATCCCCGGAGAGACAAACCCCTAATGAGGGGCAGGAACAGGCGGTACACGACGGCGAAGCATTGGTAGCGTCTCCCGAGAATAGAGCCTCCACACAGCCACCGGCACCCGTCATTCAATTACCATCCGACCTGCCGGTTGCGGCTCCTGTATCGATACCGGGCGATGACGAGGGTAAAGATGTTGATAAGGAACCGCAGACATACTCTAAAGGAGCAGAGCGCATAGAGAAGCAGTGGCTAGACAAAGCTAAAAATCTGGTAGACCGCACCAAGGACGACCCCTTTATGCAGAAGAATGAAATGAGCCGGCTGAAAGCCGAGTACATAAAAGGCCGTTTTAATAAGACCATACGAGTCGACGAGACGCCATGACCTTTCTGATCATCACCGTCTTCTTACTAGGGCTGATAGCTGTTGGGGCAACGGCCAGCTTTTATTATTTACGGCGACTGTACCGGGACCAAAAGAATTACGAGCGTGGGTTAAAGATGGTGCCAATACTCATCCATCTTCCACCGATGAGCGAAGATACGGAAGCCGGAGGTCGAGACAGCCGTGACATCATAGACGAAAACATATCCAAGGCCCAGGTCTTGTACAGTATCCTGGCCAGCACCTTCCAAAAGGGCTTCAAGAGTCGATTTTACGGCCAGCGGCACATAGCCTTAGAGATCGTGGCTACCAAAGGCGCAGTTCACTTCTACGCTGCCGTCCCCGTACCGCTTTTAGGGGTAGTTGAGCAGGCCATAGTTAGCGCCTATCCAACCGCCCGTTTAGAAGAAGTAGCTGAACACAATATTTTTAGTCCCGTGGGCCGACTGCCAGGAACGGTCGGTGGCGAGCTGTCTCTTAAAGAAAATTATGCCTATCCCATCGCAACCTATCAGGAAATCAAGCGAGATACCATGCAGTCGCTCCTTAACGCCCTTTCAACGCTAACGCAAGAGGATGGAGCCGGCATCCAAATACTTCTTAGGCCGGCAGACAGCACCTGGCGCAAGAGTGCTAATTCTGAAGCCAGCAAAAAGAGAGGTGGCAAATCGTCTCCCACTGGTTTTGACGCGATCTTATCCAACGCCGGAGATGTTTTTGGGGCGCTAGTTAAACCCCCGGAAACTAAAGAAGACGACAAGACCAAGCCGCCGAAGGATATATCATCGCTCGATCAATCAATAATCCAATCGATAGAAGATAAGACCAAACAGCCCGGTTTTGAGGTAATGATTAGAGTTGTAGCCTCCTCTAATATCTCCCATCGGGCCCAAACTATACTTAACAATCTGATCGCAACATTCGCATTATTCGATGCTCCGGGTAGAAATGGGTTTAAGTTTGTTCCGGCCAAAGATACGGAATCCTTTATAACCGCTTACATATTAAGATTTTTCCCGCAAGACAAACGCAACATGGTTCTGAATGCGACCGAACTAGCCACCCTGTTTCATTTCCCGGATCAGAGCAATATTCCCACCAGTCAGCTGGAGCGCCAAGCCTCAAAACAGGTGGATGGCCCACGTAACGTA
>JAGWZN010000162.1 GCA_018968785.1 Patescibacteria group bacterium | reverse complement strand
CTTAACCGTTACCGTGCCTAGCATCTGTTTTTATTTTCAGGTTCATCAGCCGTATCGGATGCGGCACTACCACCTCTTCGAAATCGGCTCCAGTCAGGATTATTTTGATGATAAAAAAAACCGGGAGGTCTGCCGAAAGGTAGCGGATAAATGCTATCTGCCGGCCAACGCCCTCATGCTGGAGTTGATTAACCGGTATCCGGGTCAGTTTAAGGTTAGTTATTCAATTTCCGGCGTCGTGCTGGAACAGTTTGAACAGTACGCTCCGGAAGTGCTGGAAAGTTTTAAGCGGCTGGTCGCCACCGGCCAGGTTGAACTGCTCTCGGAGACATACTACCACTCGCTGGCCGCGTTATTTCAAGGCGATGAGTTCCGCGAGCAGATCAAGATCCATCAACAGACTATCCGCCACCACTTCGGCGTGACACCTACCGTGTTCCGCAATACCGAGCTGATCTATTCGGACGGTATTGCCGACATGGTGGAAGACCTCGGATTCCAGGCAATGGTCACCGAAGGCGCCGATCGCATTCTCGGCTGGCGCAGCCCGAACTTCGTGTATGAACCGGCGCACGGCCGGGGCATGAAGTTATTATTAAAAAACTATAAACTGTCTGATGACATCGCCTTCCGCTTCTCTCAGCAGTCCTGGGCCGAGTGGCCGCTGACCACTGAGAAGTTCGCGCGCTGGCTGCACAGTATTGACGGCAGCGGCGATACGATCAATCTGTTTATGGACTACGAGACGATCGGCGAGCACCAATGGGAAAGCACCGGGATTTTCAACTTTTTCCGGGCGCTGCCGGAAGCGGTGCTGCGTCATCCTCAGTTCGATTTCGCCACTCCTTCGGAGGTAATCCGCGCGTATCCGCCGGTCGATAAGGTTTCCATTCCCGACGCCATTTCCTGGGCCGATACCGAGCGCGATCTTTCCGCCTGGCTTGGCAATCCGATGCAGGACGGCAGCATCTCCTGGCTGTACTCGATGGATCAGGCGATTAAAGAGTCGGGCGACCAGCAGCTGCTGCATCAATGGCGCAAACTGCAGACCTCTGACCACTTTTATTATATGTGCACCAAGTACTGGAGCGATGGCGACGTCCATAAGTACTTTTCCGTTTACGATGCGCCGCATGATTCGTACGTTATTATGAGCAACGTGCTGACTGATCTGGAAATTCGATTGAAAAAGTTGCCGAAAAAAACAGACCCGGTTGCGAAAAAATTAGTGCGGCTCGGCTAGGAGCCGGAAACTGCGATTCCGATTTACGCTCCAGCAGGACAGAATCCCTATCATCAATAAAAATTAAAAGTTCAGTATATTGCTATTTTCCAGATAGAAGCGTACGATTATATCTAGAATGTTTAATTAGTTAAACATAATATTAACCTAAGGAGGGGTATGTCACTGCTGACAAATGTGAAAGACAAGCGGCACTTTTCCGTGCCAAAGGGCCAGGAGTTTGTCCTGGACAATCCGGATCTACCGGAAGAGGAGCGCACTCTGACCACGCTGGACGAACTGAGCGAAGCGATCAACTTGATTGATCCCGACACTTTTCGCCGGCACGTAAACGAAGAGAAAAACGACTTCGCCAACTGGGTTCAGTACGTCTTTGGTGAGGAAGAGCTTGCCGACCAGCTCCGCAAATACCCCACCCCGTTGCGAATGATGGTCAGCATTGAGAAGTTTTTGCGCCAAAGCGAAATGAGCGAAGCCGCTCCCATGCAGGCAGCCGCCTAACATGAATCCCGCTGCCCGGATCTTTGAAGTATCCTGGGAGGTTTGCAATAAGGTTGGCGGCATTCATACGGTACTTACCTCAAAACTACCGGAAGTACTCCGGGAGTTTGATGGGCAGTACACCGCCATCGGTCCGTATTTACCTCCGTTCAGCTCAGTTGAGTTTGAGGAGTTGGCGGTGCCGGAGAAACTAAAACCGGTCGCATCCGAACTACAGACGAAAGGAGTACAGCTCCATTATGGAAAATGGCTGATCGGGCCGGAGCCGGAAGCGGTACTATTGGGATGGGACGGATTGGTGCCGGCGCTTAATCAGTACAAGAAAACTTATTGGGAACGGTATCAGCTTGATACCTTGGGAAGCGATTATTATGACTTTGACCA